>NZ_JAEEGC010000031.1 GCF_019207025.1 Clostridium thailandense
TTGTTCCCATAATTACCAGCTATACATACATAAAAAGAACATCCATAGATTTGATTTACACAAATCTATGGATGTTCCCTAAATATTATGTTAGCGATAACAAAACATCAAATAATAAAAATGAAAAAAATTAGAGGCTTTTACAATGAAGCCTCTTCTGTTTTTATAGAATTAGAAATTAACTTGTTTATAGTATCAAGCTCATCTGCTGTAAGATACCTCCATTTACCAATAGGAAGATCCTTCAATTTTACGTTCATTATTCGTAGCCTCTTGAGTTTGGTAACATTATAGCCAAAGCTCTCGCACATTCTTCTAATTTGTCTATTTAAACCTTGAGTTAAAATTATTCTGAAAACATGAGAGCTTTCCTTGGTTACTTTACATGGTTTAGTGATGGTATTTAGAATTCTAACACCTGAAGACATGCCAGTTATAAATTGAGAATTTATAGGTTTATCTACAGTAACGATATATTCTTTTTCATGGTTATTTCCAGCCCTCAATATTTTATTTACTATATCTCCATCGTTAGTTAAAAAAATTAAGCCTTCAGAATCTTTGTCTAATCTTCCAATTGGAAATATTCTTTTTGGATAATTTACAAAGTCTATTATGTTATTCTTTATTTTTTTTTCTGTGGTGCATGTAATTCCCACTGGTTTGTTAAAAGCAATATATACACGTCTATCCTTCTTGGTTAAGAATTTTCCATCAATTTTTATATCATCCTCAGAAGTTACTTTATCACCTATAACGGCCAATTTTCCGTTTATATAAACTCTATTTTGTTCAATAAGTTTGTCAGCCTCTCTTCTAGAACAAATTCCTTTCTCACTGATAAATTTATTTATTCTCATAGAGAGTTCTATTTTTTGATGTTTAATTAAATTTTTATTCAATTTATATATAATCTCCCTTCTGATTTAAAACACATAAAATTATTAGTGCCTAGATAAATCTATTTATAGTTAAGTAAGCGTGCATCAGTACTAGTTTTTAGACATATATTTATTATAACTAAATTTTAGCCTCTTATCTATAAATTAAATCATATAATGGCCTATTTTAGAACTAATTAAAGATTTCACTACATAAACTTGTTTTGGGATAATTAGTTGGTATAAAATAATATTGGAAAAAAACTTAAATGTTTTTTATAATAGTATAGTAAGGATATATAATTTTGGGGGGGATAATTTTGGGTAAAAACATAAAAAGCTTTCTTTTTATATTAATTTTTATTTTAGGAATAGTTCAATTTAAAGCATCAGCTGCAGAGTCTTATTTGGACAAGGTTCCTAAAACAGATATAAGTACAAGTAAAGAATGGATTATAAAATTTAATAATAATTTAGATTCAACTACAATTAATAATAAAAATATAACAGTTACGGATGAAAATGAAAAATCGGTTCCAGTCAGTATATCACTAGGAAGTAATCCCAACTTAGTTGTTGTAAGTCCTATAGTTGCAGGATATGACCCAGGAGCAAAATATAATTTAATAATTAGTAGTGATGTTAAATCAAGCTCTGGCCAAAAATTAGCTAATACAGTAAAATTGCAGTTTACTACATCAAACAGATACATAGATTGTACAAGCTATGAAGATTTACCAGAAATAGATTCAATGAAATTTGAATACACACCTCTTTTGTCGAATCAAAAGCAAGGATTTTTTATAAATGCTAAAAATACAGATGAAGTTCAATATAGGGTTTTTGTACATAGTTATACAGATGACAAATCGGTTTATGAAGAGTTAACTGATGGCTATACAACCTTAAATAATGGCAAGATAACAGCATTGAAAACTCTTACAGCTGATACTAATGGAACAAAATATAAGGTTATAATATATGCTAAGAGAAAAAATGTACAAGGAGCTCATAAAGATTCCAATACAGATTATGATAATTATTATACGGACTATATGAGATGTATAAACCAAGTAGATACTGATAATTCAACGAATACTACTTTTACTAGGTATGATGTAAGTATTGATGAAATGACAAACACTCAAGCTAATTTAACTGATAAAGCCGTGTTTGTTGAGACTAATAAGTTTGATAATGCAGCGAGCAAAAATCAAATTGAGTATTACGTAAATCCAAATAACTTTTTAGATAACTATGGTAAATATCAATTTCTAAAATTAAGTTATACTGATGGTATTACTGCTGATAATTTAAATAATATTCTACAAGGAAAAGGGATATTAGAAGGAAAAGGACAAGTATTTTTAGATGCAGCTAAAAGTAATAATATAAATGTAGCTTATTTAGTGGCACATGCTTTGTTAGAAAGTGGAAATGGGACATCGGTTTTAGCTAATGGAGGAGCAAAAGACAGTAATGGTAATTATATTTATGGTGTTCCGGTGTATAACTTTTTTGGAATAGGTGCCGTTGACTCAGACGCTATTGGTGGAGGAACTAAAACAGCTTATGATAATAAATGGTTTACTCCAGATGATGGAATTAAGGGTGGAGCAAATTGGATAGCTGCTAGCTACATAAATAATGCTAAATACAAACAAGATACTATATATAAAATGAGATGGAATCCAGAAAAACCAGGAGAACATCAATATGCAACAGATATATCTTGGGCATTTAAACAAATACCTAAGACTATAGATTGTATGAAACTTGTTTATGATCAGGTACAAAATGTTACATTAAATTTTGATATACCCAAGTTTAAGTGATATAAATAATAAGAGGTTAAGTTTCTAAATAAACTTAACCTCTTATTATTTATAGTTTTAATCAATAATTCCCTCATCTTTTAATATTTGTTCAAGCTCTTGAATTTTAACTGTAAGAAAAAGAAATTTATCTTTTATATCGTCCTTAGAAAGCTTTTCTTCCACAAGAGTTTTCTCCATAGATTCAATAGTTACTAAGGCTTCGTCGATATCTTTTTGAGCTAATTTCAAGTTATTTTCTTTCATTACAATTCTCCTTTAGTTTAGTATATTTTTAGCTTTTTTAAGGCTATTTTCATCTATAAAAGGTGCACAAAATTCAAAAGTTTTTTCATATCCGCAGTTTGAACAGATGCAATCACAAATGTCATAAGGAACACCATCTACCACATTTATTTTCAAATCTTCAGCTATGTAATCACCACCACAAATTTCACAAGGAGTATCATTTATAACTGAAAATTCACTTTCTATATATTTCATAATATCTTTAATGGTCATTTGGAACCTCCAATAAAAAAATAGTATACAAATTAAATGGTAGCACTGTTAGAAGGGATTTTCAATATAAAAAATTTATATTAATTAAAATACCATAGTTTTTCTATGTAATACTAGTGTTAATTATTCATATACATTAATTAACTGAAAAATTTATAAGGGGAGAAACTAAATGATTAATATTGTGTGGTTTTTCATTTTAGCTTTTGGCATATTATTCGGAATTATCACAGGTAGAGGTACAGAAGTATCTAAAGCCATTGTTGCATCTACGGATTCTACAGTGAAGCTTGTTATGGGTTTAGCTGGAATTATGTGTTTATGGTGTGGAATTATGAAGATTGCAGAGAGAAGCGGACTCACAGATAAGCTCGCAAAAGTGCTGAGACCGATATTAAAAATATTGTTTAAGGATGCAGCTAAAGATGAGAAAGCTATGGGTGCTATAGTTATGAATCTAACTGCTAATATGATGGGACTTTCAAATGCAGCAACCCCTTTTGGAATAAAAGCTATGCAGGAATTAAAAAGGCTAAATAAGACTAATGATACCGCAAGTGATGACATGGCTTTATTCTTAGTTTTAAACGCTGCATCTATACAGTTGTTTCCTACTACAGTTATATCTATACGTGCAGCTGTGGGTTCAAGTAATCCAGCTGAAACTGTTATACCAGCTATAGTAACTACAACTACAGCTGCAATATTTGCAGTTGTATTGTGTAAAATACTCGAGAAACATTTTTAACTTTAATAGGTGATCTAACAAAAAGAGATATAAACTATTAGGAGGGATCTGATGAATTACATAATAAAGGCAATTATACCTATTATCATATTTTCAATAACAACATACGGAATGGTAAAGAAAGTTAAGGTTTATGAATGCTTCGTAGAAGGAGCTAAAGAAGGATTGATGATATGTGTGAGAATTTTTCCTTATCTTTTAGCAATGCTTGTGGCAGTAGGTGTTTTTAGGGAATCCAGAGCATTGGATTACTTTATAAATTTAATTAAACCTGTAGTTAAGTTAATAGGATTACCACCGGAAGTAGTACCACTTGTATTAATTAAACCTTTATCAGGAAGTGGTGCTCTTGGAGTTTTTGCTGAACTACTAAATAATTTTGGAGCCGATAGTTACATAGGTAGGGTTTCGTCTATAATAATAGGATCAACAGAAACGATATTCTATACACTTACTGTATATTTCGGAGCTGTCGGAATTAAAAAAATAAGGCATACTTTATGGGTTGCGGTTATGGCAGATATGATATGTGTAATAATGGCTGTAACACTTGTAAGACTTATGTTTTAAAATTATAAAAAAATTGTGAATTTTATCCGGTTTTAGTCCTATGATGGAATAAATAAAATAATTTTGGACATTATTATTTATAAAGAATAAAATTTAATAAATATATTGACACTATAAAATATATGGCATATTATAATGTTAAAGTGCTATGAAGGAAAGAGTAGTAAATTAATATGTCTTAAAGAGAATCGGATTAGGTGAAAGCCGATGACAAAGGAATTTATGAACATGGCTCCAGAGCAGATTATCTGAAAATTAGTAGGGTGATACGGAAGCGGCCGTTATACTGCAAGGTAATAAATAACTTTATAATTTATGAATAAAGTTTGAGTTACTTATTAAGATTTTTACTGTGAGGTAAGAATGAAATAGAGTGGTAAAGCGTAATTACGCCTCTATATGAATGGAAATTCGTATAGAGGCTTTTTTATTTTTACAATAAAGGGAGGAATAAACAAATGGACAAAAAAACATATTATATTACGACGCCTATATACTATCCATCAGCTAAACTTCATATAGGAAATACCTATACAACTGTAGCTGCAGATGCATTAGCAAGATTCAAAAGACTTACAGGCTATGATGTAATGCTTTTAACAGGAACTGATGAGCATGGTCAAAAAATTCAGAGATTAGCAGAAGGAAAAGGAGTTAAGCCTAAAGTTTATGTAGATGAAATAGTGGCGGGAATAAAAGACTTATGGAGCATGATGAATATAAGTTATGATAAGTTCATTAGAACAACAGATGACTATCATGTGAAAGCAGTTCAAGATATATTTAAAAAGTTATACGACCAAGGAGACATATATAAAGATTCATATGAAGGGTGGTACTGTACACCTTGTGAATCCTTTTGGACAGAAACTCAGCTAGTAAATGGAAACTGTCCTGATTGTGGAAGACCAGTTGAAAAAGCAAAGGAAGAAGCATATTTCTTTAAAATGTCAAAATATGCTCCAAAGCTTATAGAATATATAGAAAGTCATCCAGAGTTTATTCAACCAGAATCAAGAAAAAATGAAATGATAAACAATTTCTTAAAACCAGGACTTCAGGACCTTTGTGTTTCAAGAACTTCATTTGATTGGGGAATACCTGTAACTTTTGATGAAAAACATGTTATATACGTTTGGATAGATGCGTTAGCAAATTATATAACAGCATTAGGTTATGGAAATGAAAACACTGATTTATATAATAAATACTGGCCAGCAGATGTACATCTAGTTGGAAAGGATATATTGAGATTCCATACAATTTATTGGCCAATTATGCTTATGGCACTTGGAATTCCTCTACCAAAGCAGGTATTTGGGCATGGTTGGTTGCTTGTTGATGGAGGAAAAATGTCAAAATCAAAGGGAAACGTTGTAGATCCTGTCGTTCTAGTAAATCATTTTGGAGCAGATCCAGTAAGATATTATCTTTTAAGAGAAATACCATTTGGAGCAGATGGATTATTTAATAATGAAATATTCATAAAGAAAATAAACTCTGATTTAGCCAATGATCTAGGGAATTTATTATCAAGAACATGTGCTATGGTAGAAAAATATTTTGGTGGAACAATTTCAGCTCCTATAGCTAAAGAAGATATAGATGATGAACTTATAAGGCTTGCGTTAGAAACACCTAAAAAAGTTGAGAAAAGTATAGATGATTTAAGAATTCCAGAAGCTCTTGACAGCATATGGGAACTTATTGGAAGAGCTAACAAATATATTGATGAAACAACACCATGGATACTTGCAAAAGATGAAAGTAAAAAAGAAAGACTTGGAACTGTCTTATATAACTTAGCAGAGGCTTTAAGATTCGCATCAGTATGTATATCAGCCTTTTTACCGGAAACTAGTGAGAAAATAAATAAGCAGCTTAACGTAGATGTTACTACTTGGGATAGTCTGGCTGCATTTGATGGAACACAAGCAGGAACTAAGGTCAATAAAGGAGAACTCTTATTCCCAAGAATAGATATAAATGAAAAAATAGCAGAATTAAATAAACTTAAAGAAGAACAGGCTGATGCAAGTAAAAAGGTTGAGATTCAACAAATAAAAGAAGAAATAACGATAGATGATTTTGAAAAAATAGATTTAAGAGTAGTTAAAGTTTTATCCTGTGAACCTGTAAAAGGTGCAAATAAGTTATTAAAATTAAAAGTAGATTTAGGCGGAGAGGAAAGGCAAGTAGTTTCAGGTATAGCTAAATATTACAAACCAGAGGATCTAGTTGGAAAATATGTTGTATTGGTGGCTAATTTAAAACCTGTAACACTTAGAGGAGAAACATCACAAGGCATGATACTTGCAGCTTCTACTGAGGATGATAGTAAGTTATTTACAGTAAGCATTCCTGGTGAACTTCCAACAGGGAGTGTAGTTAGATAATATTAAAAATTGGAGTCTTATCCTTACTTTTATAAGCATGGATAGGACTCTAATTTTTATTAAAAAACTTTGTTGTAGTAATAAGAATTTTGTACAATAATGGAATGATGTTGTAAATAACATGTTTATATTATAAAATACTTATAACAATTAAATTTTCTTATAAAACTTAATAATAACCATTTTTGAATTTTTTATCAATAAACAAGTATGATTTTAAAAAGTAAAATTTTAAAGAATCAGTGAAGTTTTAGAGAAAAATCAGCCAAATATATTATAAAATGAATTTGACTATATGATTATATGTAATAAAATGGAAATATGTTTGGTAATTACTAAATATTTTGAATGGAGAATTTCAGTATGGAAGAAAATTTACTAATAGATAAGAATATAAGTATATTTGATGCACATGCGCACTATGATGATGAAGAGTTTGATGAAGATAGAGATTTAATCATTGAAGAAATCAAGAAAAACGATGTAATTGGAGTTTTAAATTGCGGAGCATCTTTAGAGGGGTGTATAGAATCTGTTAAGCTTGCAGATAAATATGAGTTCTTTTACGCTGCAGTAGGAATACATCCAGAACATGCAGATGATTTAGACGAGCATGTTGTTAATCAATTAAGAGAATTAGCTAATAACAATAAAGTAAAAGCTATAGGCGAAATAGGTCTTGATTATTACTATGATGAAAATCCAGATAGGGAAACTCAAAGAAAAGCTTTTATAAAGCAGATGGAACTCGCAAAAGAACTTAACTTGCCTGTAATTATACATGATAGAGATGCTCATGAAGATACGTTAAAAATAATAAAGCAGTTTCCAGGAGTGACTGGAGAAATACATTGTTTTTCAGGAAGCTTAGAATTTGCAAAAGAATGTTTAAAGTTGGGGTACTATATAGGAGTAACAGGAGTTGTAACCTTTAAAAATGCTAGAAAAATAATTGAAGTTGTAAAAGAGATTCCATTAGATAGAATCTTAATAGAAACAGATTGTCCTTATATGGCACCAACTCCATACAGAGGAAAAAGAAATAGATCAGATTATATTAAATATATAATGGAAAAGATAGCTGAAATTAAGGGATTGGAGGTTGATGAGATAAGTTCTGTAAGTATTTTTAATACAAAAAGCTTGCTAAATATACAAAAATAGTGTAAAATGGTTATGCGATTTTTAAACTTTAATCGTGTTTCGATATTTAGGTGATTAAATGCTTATTTAAAGCATATATATTATAATAAGTTTTATAAATTCCACCTAAAAATAAGAGTAGACTGTTTTGGAAAACAGCAATCATAATTTTTATATTTTTAAGATTTATGCACAGGGTTGCATTAGACAGTCTAAAAAGCATGAGCGATATTTAGGAGATATGGCTTATATTTGAAGCATAGTGTCGTTCTTGCCTGAAGGAGGTATTCTAATGGTGGAAAAAATAAAAAATTACTTAAAAAGACAGTTATCAAGCGGTCCGAAGGTTATTTCAGCAGTATTGCTAGTTTTAGCTATTTCGACAGTAGCAATTTACAGCATGAGAAAAACAGTTATAGTTTCAATAGACGGAAAAGAGCAGAAAATTACTACATTGAGTAGTAATTACAAGAGTGCATTAGGCAACAATAGTATAGTTGTAGGACCTAAGGACAAGACGGTTCCAAGTTTAGACAGTAAAATTAAAAATGGCGCTAAGATTTCTATTAAAAGAGCAGTAAATGTTCAAGTAGCTGTTGATGGAAAACAGCTGACTATAAAATCTGCAGAAGATAATATTGAAAAAATGTTAGAAGCAGAAGGAATAGGACTTCAAGACTTTGATAAAGTAAGTCCATCAAAAAACGAAGCGCTTAAAGACGGATTAAAAGTGTCAGTAGTAAGAGTTCAGACAAAAGAAGTAAAAGAGATTAAGGCAATAGATTATGCAACAGTTGTTAAAAAAGATGATGATACAGAGCAAGGATCCAACAAGATACTGCAAGAGGGACAACCAGGAGAAAAGGAAACTATTTCAAAAGTAGTTTACGAAGATAATAAGGAAGTTGGAAGAAAAGTAATAAGTGAAACTATTAAAAAGCAACCTGTGCAAAAAATTGTAGCTATGGGCACACTAGGTGTGTATACTCCATCTCGTGGAGGAAGAGTTCTTTATAAAGATGCTATAAGGATGAGATCTACAGCATATACTTCGAATTATGCTGATACAGGTAAAGGTCCTGGTGATGCAGAATTTGGAATAACAGCATCTGGAACTGTAGCAAAAAGAAATGGAGATAGTTACAGTTCAGTAGCCGTTGACCCAAGAGTTATCCCACTCGGTACTAAGCTTTACATTGAAGGGTATGGATACGCTGTTGCAGAAGATACTGGTGGAGCTATAAAAGGTAATAGGATAGATTTATTTTTTAATTCCAGTTCAGAAGTAAGAAGCTGGGGTGTAAAATGGGTTAACGTTTATGTGATTAAATAGGAGCATATGCTCCTATTTTTTCTTGGTATAAAAATTTTAATTATTTATTATAGTTATGTTATTATAGTTTTGAGATAATAATTAGCATTTTATGCTTTCATGGAGGAAAAATATGATTAAAGAAGTTATTGTAGTTGAAGGAAGAGATGATATTACTGCGGTTAAAAAAGCAGTGGATGCTGAAGTCATAGCCGTTGGGGGATTTGGAATAAATAAAAAGGTTATTGATAGAATAAAAGAAGCTCAAAAGAGACAAGGAGTAATAGTTCTTACTGATCCAGATTTTGCAGGAGAAAAAATAAGAAAAATAATATCTAAAAGAGTTCAAGGAATTAAGCATGCATACATATCACAAAAAGATGGAACAAAGGATGGTGATATTGGAGTCGAAAATGCAGAACCGGAAATTATAATTAGAGCTTTAGAATTTGCTAAGTGTGAGGTAAAGGAAAAAAGAGATGAATTTAATGTAGATGATATGATTTTTTTTGGACTCACAGGAAATAATAATTCAAAGGAAAAAAGAGATAAACTTGGGAACGAACTAGGTATAGGCTATTGCAATGCAGCTCAATTTTTAACGCGTCTCAATAATTATGGCATAACAAAAAAAGAGTTTATAGAAGCTATAAATAAAATAGATAGGGAGAAATAATATGGAGAATTTATCTACTAAGGATATAGTTAAAAAATATGAATTCAGGTTTTCAAAAAGTCTTGGACAAAACTTTTTAATAGATAATTCTGTTTTAGGTGATATAGTAAACAGTGCTGAAGTTAATAAAGAAGATCTAGTAATAGAGATTGGTCCAGGTGTAGGAACATTAACTAAAGAACTACTTAAAAAGGCCAAAAAAGTTTGCGCAATAGAACTCGATTCAGATTTAATACCTATTTTAAATGAAGAACTTAAAGAGTTTGATAATTTTGAGCTTATACATAAGGATGCTCTAAAGGTAGACTTTAAGGAGATCATAGGAAAAGAAGACAGCGTTAAAGTTGTAGCTAATTTACCATACTATGTAACTACGCCTATAATTTCTAGACTTTTAAATGAGCAATATAAATTCAAGTCTTTAACTATAATGATACAGAAAGAGGTTGGAGAAAGAATCGCAGCAAAGCCTAATACTAAGGAATATGGTGCTCTTTCAATTCTTGTTCAATATTATTGTGATATAGATATAATTAGAAGAGTAAGTCCAGCATCATTTATACCCAGGCCTAAAGTAGATTCTATAGTATTAAGATTAAGCAAACTTGATTCACCTAGGGCTGAAGTTAAAGATAAGGATATGTTTTTTAAAGTTGTGAGACAATGCTTTAATATGAGAAGGAAAACTATGTGGAATGCTTTAAAAGGGTTGAAGCTGCCTGGAGAGACTATAGAAAGTGCTTTTAAAAATGCTGGAGTAGATCAAAAAAGAAGAGGGGAAACATTATCAATAGCCGAATTTGCTAGATTAGCAGATTCTATATGTGAATTATTATAATCTTTTTTACAACTTTTGTACTATTTGTTCACTTTTTGCATGTTATCTCATATATTATAATGAATAAAATATATGGAGGTACAGGTAGTTGGTACAAAAAAAGAGTTATAGTAGGTATTTTATAATATTACAGGAAGATGAAAAAGGATACTCTTTAGCTTCTGACAAATTAGCGTCAGGATATACCAAGTTAGAAGTGAAAAATGATAAATGCAAAATATCATATTATGTACAAAATTTAAAAAAAGAAATGGCACCCTATTATATGATGCTAATATGCAATAAAAAAGACGTTAAAAAGGTGATTAAAATTGGAGAGATGAACATAGATGATTATGGTAGAACAGACATTTGTTACGAGTATCCAGTAGAAAATGTAGCAGGAAGTGGTATATCTGTTGATAAGGTTTCTGGTGCAGCTATAGTTAAATTGCTAGATAACAATATAATGTCTGTCATGAGTGGATTTGCTACTACTGATATACCAGAATGGAAAGCATTTGAGATAACTGAGGATAAAACAAGAGAGGTAAAAGAACCGATAAACAAAGTAGAAGAGCCTCAAAGCATATTTGATAAATATGAGGAGAGTATAGAAGCGGCTAAAGATAATGAGATAGTAAGGCAAGATGGAATTAAACAAACCGAAGATATAGTACCAGAAGAAAAACAACAAAGTGGACTTAATGAGAACAATCCAGAAGATAATACATTTGTTCGTGAAGAAGAGCAATTAGGTAACAGTGAAACTGAAGAGACAAATTTAGAAAATAAAGTTGTACGAGAAGAGGTTATAGAAGAAAAAACTCATATAGAAGAAAAAGGCCATGAGGATTTAAATAATGAAGAGCTTTTCAGAGAACAGAAAAAAGAAGACGATATTAGCAGTTATAAAAGAGACGTAGCTAGGGACTTCTTTATGGATTTAGTTGAAGGCTTTGGAGAAGTTAAAAATATAGATACAGACATAAAAAGAGTTAAATGGTATAGAGTGCCAGTAAATCAATTAGAAGATATGTATGACATGTCTAATTATAACAAGTATACTATATTATATTATCCTATGATGAGTTATCATCCTTATTTTAAAGACTATGAGCATTATATAATTGGTTATAAATATGATAAAGATGGAAGGGTAAAATACTTAGTTTATGGAATACCTGGACATAAGAATAAAGGGCATCAACCATACGGAGGAAAAACTGGATTTGTTACGTGGGTACCTGCAAATTACAGAGATGACAAAGAATTTGGATACTGGCTCATGTTTTATGATTTTAGGACATCAACCATTGTGGTACCAGCAAAATAATAAAATATAGTTTACTAAAATAGTACTGAAAATATTTAATATTTTCGGTACTATTTTCATATAATTAATTAAATCCAATATATAACCTTTATAACATAGGAGGTGTGGACAAATATATATATATTCTTATATAAGGTGGTACTAAGATGAAACTCATAATAATAAACAGAAAAAGATTAGGTGTTACAATAATAATGATAGGTCTCATGTTTATTTTGTTAGGCTTTGAAAAAAATTTTGATACAGGTCTTAAATTTACTGCACTTATACAAAACAACATAAGTTCTTTGAAAAAATATCAAGCATTAGATAATAATCTAAGTTACAAGCTTCCAGGTGAGTGGAGAACCAATCAAAAAAGTTTTTCTGGAGAAGACATATTATACCATAATGATTTTATATCAAAAGATTCTAAAATTAATGGATTTGTAGAAGTATGGAATTTAAAAAAGGATCTAAGAACCTTTTTAGAAGAAAGTAAAAAAATATCTAGTGAACAAAATCTATATAAGGATTATAACATTGCACCTGTAATTATAAATAACAGAGACGGGTATATAGTTGCTTATACTATAATCAATGAAGAAAATGAAGAATTTAAAGGATATGAATATTTTTTGAGAGACAAAAATAAGTTTTTCAGATTTTCATTTTTTATAAGAGAAGAAAACTTTAAGGAAAATATGCCGACTATTTTTAAAACAATAGTACAAACATTAGAATATAAAGATTAGTAAACTAAGTGTAAACTCTCTTGAGACATGTATTACAAGAGAGTTTTTTTATATTAAATATGTTATAATGTATAAAGCAAAAACTTTGAGTAATAACTAAGGTTTGGGAGGTAGTATTAGTTGGCGAAAAGAATTAACAATTTATCAGATATAAAGAAAATATTTTTAGCAGTTTTTATGATGGTTTGTGTATTTTCTACCGGATGTACGAAATTAGATGAATTGAAGGTAAAAGCCGGTCTTAAAAATACTGATTTTGAATATATAAAGCAAGGTAAAATCAAGAAAATTGTAATACGAAGCACTAGGGATCAAGGATTTGGATTTGTAGTTGCTGATAAAAAAGTAATGGATGAACTATATAATATATTGTCAACAGCAAAGGCTGCACCTCAAAAATCTTCGTTAGAACCAGATTATGTTTTTGAGATGGTAGAAGGTAGCAACAAAGTACATAAATTTAATTATGTAGCAGGCCTAGACAAAAAGGATTCGGGAAATCTTTATGGTGATGATAAAATTTATGTTGTTTCTAAGAGAATAGATAATGATATAATAAAGAGCTATTGGACCATAAGAGAACCTAAAGATTTTAAAGAGGTATATTACGGATCGATAATTGAGGCATTAAATCAATACTTAAAGGATAAAGATAAAAATAAGGCTGTAGGAATAAATTTGAAGGAAGATGTAGAGTCGGCAAAATTTATATTATCTACAGAATTAGAGAGTTTTAAGGAAGATTTAAAAGATAAATTTAAAAATGTAAGTATTGCAGATAAGGACAAAGAAAACTATGATGTTTGGATGACCGTGAAAACGCAAGGATATAAATCTACTTTGTATAAAGCAACAGCTGTGTTCTGGGATAAGGCTGAAAAAAGTGAAAAAAAATATTATATTTACAGCAAGTATGAAAATAATAGATGGAATGTTAAAATATCAGCAGAAAAGCCGAATGGGTTTTAAAATACTATGGATTTATTTCTATAGTATTTTTTTTATGCTTAATTGGTAAAAATAACAATTATAGTGTTATAATTATTATGATTTGAGTAATGGAGAAAACATTACCATTTAAGTATCATAATTTAAGGGTATATACATAAGGAGGAATAAAGAAATGGGTAATTGCAATAGTTGTTCAAGCAAAGGTAAATGTAGTGATAATAGCGAATGTGCAGGATTAGTACCTAAGTATGGTAAAATAAAACATATAATAGGTGTTATAAGTGGAAAAGGTGGAGTTGGAAAATCTACAGTTACAGGAATATTAGCAGTTCAGTTGAAAAAGTTAGGATATAAGGTAGGTGTATTGGACGGAGACATAACAGGTCCATCTATGCCAAGATTTTTTGGAATAAATGATAAAAGGTCCGAAATTAAGCAAGTTGGAGAGAGTGAAAATGTAAAATTTACTCCTGTAGAAACCTCTAAAGGAATTAAAGTTATGTCGTTAAATTTGTTAACTGAGGAAGAGGAAGCACCTGTTATATGGAGGGGTCCAGTAATTACTGGTGTCTTAAAGCAGATGTATAGTGATACAGAATGGGGAGAATTAGATTATCTTCTTATAGATATGCCACCAGGAACTGGAGATATAGCTTTAACTATAATGCAAGAGGTTCCTCTTGAAGGAATGATAATAGTATCAACTCCTCAAGAAATGGTATCAATGATAGTTAAAAAAGTAGTTATTATGGCACAGAAAATGAAGATAGGTCTAATTGGAGTAGTAGAAAATATGTCATATGTTACATGTGGAAAGTGTGGAGAGAAGGTTAGAGTATTTAGTAAAAAATCAGCAGAAGAACAAGCAGGATATTTAGGATTACCTCTATTAGCTGAAATGCCAATAGACCTTGATTTAGTAGAAAATATGGAAAATGGGAATGTTGAGGACTATATAAGTAAATGCGAAAATTATGAAGCTTTCTTAGATAACTTTAAAAGTAAAGTAGGTATATAGTATAACTTTTTTAGAAAATATATATATTAGTTTTAGCATAAATAAATTACTCTTGGAAAATAATAATAATTGTATAAATTATTATAAAAGTACAGGAGGAAAACAAATGAGAGCAGTAGTTGATAAGGATACTTGTATAGGATGTGGATTATGCCCATCAATATGTCCTGAGGTTTATCAAATGGATGATGACGGAAAGGCAGTTGCAATATCAGAAGATGTTCCACAGGATGTAGAAGATGGTGCAAAAGAAGGAGCGGACAGTTGTCCAGTTAACGCTATTTCAGTAGAGTAAAGTTAAAATAAAAACTAAGAAAGCTTGAGCTTTCTTAGTTTTTATTTTAAAAGAAATTATTTAATTTATCATTCGTCATTCTTATAGGTCTAGGCTCAATATTTACCGTATCTCCAACTTTAGAGCCAGGAGGAAGATGAGAAACACCAATATCCATAGTAGTACCATCCTGAAAGCTTATAAAAGCATCTGTGACGTTCATATCAAGTATTTTACCAGTCATCCATATCACCTCTACCATAGTTTTACTTTTTTATATACCAATTATTCATTAATATCAAATAGCAAGTCATACAATACAATAAAAAATAAAAGAATATGAAGATAAAGCAAAGTAAACAGATATAATATACTCTTAACATTAATTTAAAAATTGATTTAAAAATTTTCTCATAGTATAATAGCAAAGTACTTAGCACAATATATGGTAGTTTGGAGGTATGAAGTATGCTACATGTTGTGAAGAGGGATGGTAGGAAGGTAGAGTTTGACTCTATTAAGATAACCAATGCTATAAAAGGCGCCTCGGAAGAAATAGGATATGAATTAAAAGAAAGTGAGTTTATAGATTTAACTCAAAAGGCAATAAAAAAAATAGAAGAACTGAACCTAGAACAACTTAATGTTGAAGAAATACAAAACATAGTTGAGAATACTCTTCTTGAAAATAACTATAGAGAAATAGGAATTACATATTCAAATTATAGAAGAGAGCGAAACAAAATAAGAGAAATAAAGTCTGACTTGATGAAAGCAATAGAAAAAATAGGAGTAGAAACAGATAGAGACAATGCAAATGTAGGAAACAATTTTAGTTCAAAACTATTAAGAATAGCAAGTGAATCAAATAAGTGGCATAATTTATCTTCTATGCCTAAATATTTAGCTAAAGCTCATGAAAATGGTGATATATATTATCATGATTTAGATAGTTACAATTTAACTACAAATTGTTTACATATACCAACTAGGGAAATACTTGAAAGAGGTTTTAATACAGGATACGGAACTATAAGAAATCCCAAAAGAATAGAATCTGCTGCGGAACTTTCTTGCATTTTATTGCAATCAACTCAAAATGATATGTTTGGCGGACAATCACATCCTGATTTTGACAATGATATGGGAGTATTTGTAGAGCCAACTAGAAAAGAGATAATAAAAGAACTAAGAGAGCTAGAATTGGAAGAAAATAAAATAGAAAAGCAGGTAGAAAAGAGATTAAGAAGAAATATAGAGCAAGCAATGCAGGGAATAGTGTATAACTTAAATACAATGCACAGCCGTGCAGGAAGTCAGGTTCCATTTTCATCTATAAATATAGGAATACCATATTCTAAGGATGCAGCATTAATTTGTGAAATATTCTTACTTGAATATGAAAAAGGACTAGGTAACGGAGAACAACCTATATTTCCTAATATAATATTTAGGATTAAGAAGGGGGTAAATGGGAATCCAGAAGATCCATACTATTACTTGTTTAAGCTAGCTTGTAGAGTGGCAGCTAAAAGAATGAATCCAACCTTTATGAATTTAGATGCAGACTTTAATAAATTTTATTATGATAAGGGTATAGTGCCTGCTACTATGGGATGTAGAACATATATATGTTCAAATGTGAATGGCGAGCCAGGGACAAAAGGAAGGGGAAACATAGCTCCAACAACAATAAATTTACCTCGACTTGGCATTTTAGCTAAAAAAGATATAAGTAAGTTTTTTAAGCTTTTAGATAGTAAACTTGATTTAGCAAAAGAAGCCCTAATGCATAGATACAATGTTTTAAAAAGATTGAGAGTAAAAGATTTACCGTTTGTAGCAGGACAGGGGCTGATGAAGGGGTCAGAGAACTTAAGACCAGATGACTCAATAGAACCAATATTAAAGCAAGGAACATGGGTTATAGGTTTTATAGGTCTAGCTGAAACTTTGATAGCCTTAGTTGGAAAGCATCATGGAGAAGATGAACAATCTAAGGAACTTGGTATAAAAATAGTTTCCTATATAAGACAATATACTGACAGATTGGTAGAAGAAACTCACTTAAACTGGAGTTGTTATGCTACACCAGCTGAAGGACTAAGTGGTAAGTTTATATTACAAGATAAAAAAGTATTTGGTGAACTTCCAGGAATAACAGACAAGGAATATTATACTAATTCCTATCATATACCTGTATCATACCCTATATCAATAAAAGATAAAATTGATATAGAAGGCCCATATCATAAGCTTTGTAATGGAGGACATATAAGCTATATAGAGCTAGATGATTATCCATCATCAGAAACAATTATGGATATACTAAATTATGCTTATAATAATACAAACATTAATTACATAGGTATTAATTTTCATATAAGATACTGTAAGGATTGTGGAACATACCTTCATGGTGAAGAGACATGTACAAAATGCGGAAGTAAAAATATACAGGGAATATCAAGAGTGACAGGGTATCTTTCTTTAGACGAAAGATTTGGATCAGGAAAAATAGCAGAAAGAACAGACAGAATATCTCAAGGAACTAATAAACATATATATACGTTTTAATAGTAAATATAAAATCAAACTTTTAAAAAATGGAAATTTTTACTCTGTCTTTTAAGGCTTAGTAGTAATTATATGTAAGGGAGCTAGTTATTTATGAGTAAAAGCTTTGTTAGATTAGCGGGGATAGCCTATGAAAGCTTAGTTAATGGACCAGGACTGAGAAGAGTATTTTTTGCACAGGGCTGTAGACATAATTGTAAAGGATGTTTCAATCCAGATACACATAGATTCGATAGTGGAGAGCTTAAAGATATAGATGAACTTGTAGATAACGTTAAACTGAATCCAATGCTTAAGGGTGTCACTTTTTCAGGAGGAGATCCCTTTGAACAAGCAAGGGAGTTTGCGTGTATTGCTGAGAAAATAAGAATAACAGGATTAAATATATGGTGCTATACAGGATATACCTTTGAATATGTTTTAAAACATATGAATAATGAGAACAACTGGGATAGACTTATAAATAATATAGATGTTTTAGTAGATGGAAAATTTGATGAAGGCAAAAAGGAATGCAAACTAAAATTTAGGGGATCAAGTAATCAGCGAATCATTGATGTAAAGAAAAGTATCAACTTAAAAAAAGCAATAATTCTAGACTCTATAAATTGAAAATAATTTAAAAGCAGCCTTCCTCGATTGGCTGCTTTTAAATTACTTATAATTAAGAATTTTCACCTGATTCTCTCCGATTAACTTTTCATTTATAGATAATTTGTTAAGTCCTATCTTTTCGCCATTTTTCATATGAGTTAAAAAGTCTTCCAAACCATCTAATTGAAATGAAAGTGCAGCAGTACTATAGTGCATAGGAATAATTATATGGCTGTCTATATGTTTAGCCAATTCAGAAGCTTCTTTACCATTTATCGTATAGTTTCCACCTATAGGTATAAGAAGTACATCTATTTTTCCTAGACTTTTTACTTCATCCTCAGATAGTATATAACCTAAATCACCTAAATGACAAATTCTATATCCATCCATTTCTATAATAAAGATCATATTTTCACCACGTTTAGCACCTTGCATTTTATCGTGATAGGAAGGAATTCCAGCCACTGGTATATCACAAAGGTAAAAAAAGCCTGCTTTATCTGCAATATGATTGAATTTTACTTTTTCTGTATAGCTGTGATCAAAATGATAATGGCTTATAGTAACTATGTCTACTTCACCTTGAAAAATAGGATAACCAACACTTTCATCAAAAGGATCCATTAAAACTTTCCTTCCCTTTGAGTCTTCTACTAAAAAAGATGAGTGACCAAGCCAAGTTATTTCCATAAAAGCACCTCTTTCATTCTTATTCAATTATATTATATCCTGATTAATACATATTAAAATAATTAATTGTTGATATTTTAAGTCGATTGCTGTTTCTTTTATAAAATAATGTAAATAAAGAGTAAAGTTTAATTTAATATTAAAGTATATTAGATTTTGGGTGTAAAACGTGGACTAATTGTATTATAATAGATACAGTAGGGACTTTATGAAAGTATTCCATATTAAATCAAAAAAATGATGAATTTTTAAATAAATAAGGGGTGGTTGTTTGAAGAATAAAGGAATATACGTACTCTTTATGTCAATGATAATTTTTATACTCATGACATTCATAAAAGTAAATGTTGTACAAGCAGATACTATTTATGATGACCAAGGAACTAAGACGAATATTGAACTGGATAAATCATGGACGATAAAATTCAATCAAAAATTGGATGCCAACACGGTTAATAGTTCATGTATCACCGTAACTGATGAAAATGGACAAGATATAGGAGTGGACTTGAATTTAGGCAGTGATGGAAGTTCAATTGTAGTAACACCTAAAGTTCAGTATAGTTTTGGAAAAACCTATAATTTAGTCATTAAAGATGGGTTAAAGGGAGAGAATAAAAGTAATTTAATAAAGCCAGCTAAAATGACATTTACTACAAAAAATAATACAGTAGATAACAGTCAAAAATTAACTGTATGCATTGATGCAGGACATGGCGGGCCTGATTTGGGAAGTGTAAGTCCGTCTGGTGTACAAGAAAAAGATATAGATTTATCTATAGCATTGAAGGTAGGCAAAATCCTAGAGAATAATGGTATAAACGTAGTTTATACCAGAAAAGACGATAATGTTTCATGGAGTAAGGATAATCTACAACCTCGTTTTGATATAGCTAATAATGCAAAGGCTGATTTTTTCATAAGCATACGCTGTAACACTTATCCTGATAATCCTGAAGCGGGTGGAACAGAGACATACTATAGAGACTCTGATAGTCGAGGACAAAAATTAGCACAAACTATCCAGGATGATCTGATAAAAAGCACATCACTTAACAATAGAGGCATAAAAGTTGGATTAGATCAGCATCAAATATTAAGAGGAACTACAGGAACTCCAATAATGGTAGAATTAGGTTTTATGAGTAATGATCAGGAAGCAAAACTACTTACAACCTCTGATTACCAAAATAAAAGTGCACTAGCTATAGCTAATGGAATACTTGAATGTCGTGATTTAAAAAATTCAGTCAGCACAGAGATAAGTTCAGTGCCTGATACTACAGCTAGCATAATTGTAGGAAGGAGTTTTAGTCTTCCAACAACAGTGAACGCTACTATGAGTGATGGAAGCGTTAAGAAAGTTAGTGTAGTATGGAATTCAACAACTGTAGATACATCCAAGGAAGGTGTTTTTACATATGAAGGAGCTACAAATGGATATGCGAAAAATGTAAGGCTTATATTAACTGTAGGTACAAAGTCAAGCGATACAGTGCCAGTAATATGTATTGATCCAGGACATGGATTGGGAAGTGATACTGGAGCTACTGGAATAAATAATCTTCAAGAAGATGATGTTACTCTAGCTGTAGGATTAAAGGCTGGTAAGATACTAGAGAATCATGGAGTCAAAGTGGTATATACAAGGACAGAAGATATGCGTTCAACTCCTATGGATGTTACAAGCAGTCTTCAAAGGCGATGTGATATATCCAATAATGCAAATGCTAAATATTTTGTATCTATTCACAACAATTCTGCGGATGCTGAATCGGCTTCTGGTACAGAAACTTGGGATAACCCGGGTAATGAAGAAAGCAGCAATTTAGCGCAAAATGTACAGAATAGCATTGTACAAGAAGTTGGAATGTATGACAGAGGCTTGAAGGATGGATATGGAAGAGGTCTTTATGTTATAAAGAATACAGATGCACCAGCAATATTAATAGAACTAGGTTTTCTAAGTAATAATGGAGATAATGCAAAATTAGCTAGTGATGAGTATCAACAGAAGTTTGCACAAGCTATAGCAGACGGAATATTAAAAACTCTTGGAATGCAATAGATGCTTTGTACTAAAAAGTTTCTCGGTGAAAATTGACAATAAAATAAACTTATAATATAATATAAGGAAATTGTAATAAAATATAATTCATATATTAAAAAAATGTTGAACAGGAAAAGTATTTAAATCTATGTTACTTACAGAGAGTGGAGAAGGGTGAAAATCCACAGGAAAGGTTTAAGAAAATCACCTGGGAGTTAAAGAGCTGAATAAGATTAAATCTTTAGTAAGTTTTTTCGTAGTTCTGCGTTAAAGAATAGAGTATGTTTGTGCTTGAATATTTTTCTTACCCATAGGTGGTATAACGAATTTAAACTTCGTCCTATTTGGATGAAGTTTTTTTATTTATAAAAAAACGAATTTAAGTATAAAAATAGTTAAAAAGTAAAAAATTACAATATGCGGAAAGGAGTTTAGTTATGTATAAGAAAATTGATAGTTCCAGAAGTTTTGTTGATATGGAAAAAGATGTAATGAAACTTTGGGAAGAACAGGATGTAATTAAGAAGAATTTCGATCTCAATAAAGGTGGAGAGTATTTTACTTTCTATGATGGACCACCAACAGCAAATGGAAAACCTCATATAGGACACGTTTTAACTAGAGTTATGAAGGATTTAGTTCCTAGATATAAAGTTATGAAAGGTTATAGGGTTCTTAGAAAAGCTGGTTGGGATACTCACGGACTTCCAGTCGAGCTCGAGGTTGAAAAAACATTAGGAATCTCGGGTAAACCTCAAATCGAAAATTATGGGGTAGAAAAGTTTATTCATAAGTGTAAAGATAGTGTTTTCACATATGTAAGCCAATGGGAAGAAATGTCTAAAAGAATAGGATTCTGGGTTGATATGGATGATCCTTATGTAACTTATCACAACACTTATATAGAGTCTGTTTGGTGGGCGCTAAAGCAAATATGGGATAAGGACCTTTTATATAAAGGTCATAAAATAGTACCATATTGTCCTAGATGTGGAACAGCGCTTTCATCTCATGAAGTTTCACAAGGATATAAAGATGTAAAAGAAACATCAGTTTATGTTAAATTTAAGTTAAAGAATGAAAATAAATATATGCTTGCTTGGACTACTACTCCTTGGACTCTTCCAAGTAATATAGCATTAACACTAAATAAGACATTTGACTATGTTGAAGTATTAAATAAAGAAGAGCATTTAATACTAGCAGAAGGGCTTTTAGGAAAGCTTGAAGGAGAGTATGAAGTATTAAATAAATTCAAAGGTGAAGAATTATTAGGGTTAGAATACGAACCAATGTTTGATTTTGCTAAACCTGAAGGAAAGGCATTCCAAGTTGTACATGGAGATTATGTAACTTTAACTGATGGTACAGGAATTGTTCATACAGCACCTGCATTTGGTGATGATGATAACATGACTTGTAAAAAATACGGCTTAGCATTCATTAATCTTGTAGATACACAAGGTCGTTTCATAGATGAAGTTACACCTTGGAAAGGTATGTTTGTTAAAGATGCAGACCCTAAGATTGTTCAATACTTAAAAGAAAAAGGAATATTATATAAAGACGAGAAATTCTTACACTCATATCCATTCTGTTGGAGGTGTGATACACCTCTACTTTACTATCCAAGAGATACTTGGTTTATAAGAATGTCATCTTTAAGAGATAACCTAGTTAAAAATAAGGATTCTGTAAATTGGTATCCAGATAACATAAGAACAGGCAGATTTGGAAACTTTGTAGAAAATGTTATAGATTGGGGATTAAGTAGAGAAAGATATTGGGGTACTCCTCTTCCTATATGGGAATGTGATTGTGGTCATAGAGAATGCATAGGAAGCATAGATGAGCTTAAAGAAAAAGGAATAAATGTACCAGAAAACATAGAACTTCACAAGCCATATATAGATGGTGTTAAATTAAAATGTTCTAAGTGTGGAAAAGAAATGAAAAGAGTCTCAGAAGTAATAGACTGCTGGTTTGACTCAGGAGCGATGCCATTTGCTCAGCATCACTATCCATTTGAAAACAAAGAACTATTTGAGCAAAACTTCCCAGCACAATTTATTTCAGAAGCTGTTGATCAAACAAGAGGATGGTTCTATACATTAACGGCTATATCTACGGTATTATTTAATAAAAGCCCATTTGAAAATTGTGTGGTTTTGGGTCACGTACTTGATAAACATGGTTTAAAAATGTCAAAGAGCAAAGGAAATGTACTGAGTCCAACAGTAGTTTTAGAAAATGAAGGAGCAGATGCCACTAGATGGTATTTCTACACAGCTAGTGCACCATGGCTGCCATCAAGATTCTATGAAGAAGCAGTTCAAGAAAGTCAAAGGAAATTTTTAGGAACTTTATGGAACGTATATTCATTCTATATTTTATATGCAGATTTAGACAAATTTAATCCATTAGACTATAAGGATTTTGTAAGTGGAAACGTAATGGATAAATGGATTATGTCAAGATTAAATTCTTTAATTAAGGAAACTGAAGAGCACTTAGATAATTATAGAATTACACAAGCGGCTCTTAATATTGGAGAGTTTGTGGATGAACTTTCAAATTGGTATGTAAGAAGAAATAGGTCAAGATTTTGGAGTGAAGAATTAGCAGATGATAAAATTGGTGCTTATGTGACACTATATAGAGTTCTTACTACATTAAGTTTAATATCTGCACCATTTGTACCATTTATGACAGAAGAAATTTATCAAAATCTTGTTGTTAACCTTGATAAAAATGCACCAGAAAGTATTCATCTATGCAAATGGCCACAATATAGCGAAGAACTTGTAGATAAAGACTTAGAAAAAGATATGGAAGAAGCATATAGAATAGTTAAGCTTGGAAGAAGTGCTAGAAATGCTGCTAATATAAAAAATAGACAGCCGCTTTTAGAAATGCTAGTAAGTGTTAAGACACTTCCTGATTATTATGGTGATATAGTAAAAGAGGAGCTGAATATTAAAAAAATAGTATTTGGAGCAGATTTGTCAAAGTATGTTAGCTTTGATATAAAACCAAATCTTCCTGTACTTGGAAAGACATATGGTAAATTAATACCACAAATAAGAAAAGAGATATCTTCCATGAATCAAATGGAACTTGCACAAAAAATTAAAAATGGAGAAATGGTATTAGTTTATGTAGATGATACAGAAATAGAACTAAATGAAGAAAATTTACTTGTGACAATGCAGGGACTAGAAGGTTTTGCTTTTGCTGGTGAGGGAACTATAGGTATAGTTTTAGAGACTACTATAACTGAAGAATTAAAAGAAGAAGGAAATCTTAGAGAAATACTAAGTAAAGTTCAAAACATGAGAAAAGAAAGTGGTTTTGAAGTTGCAGATAAAATAAACCTATACGTTTCAGGTAATGAAGCACTAGAATTTGTGGTTAAAAAGCATGAGGACACAATTAAAAAAGAAACTCTTGCAGTTGAAGTTATGTATAATAGTGACAGACAATACAATGAATGTAAGATAAACGGAGAAGACTTCAACATAGCAGTAGAGGTAGTTAAGTAGATACATGGCCATATAAAAATGTGTATAGGATATTAATATCTTATACACATTTTTAATGTATATTATAAATTAATAGTAAAGTAACTTGTAATAAAAACGTTTTATAAGTATAATAATTAAAAAGAAAAAATATCGGGAGTTGATAAAATGGCAGCGTCAATTAAAGATGTAGCAAGAGAAGCAGGAGTATCAATTGCTACAGTTTCAAGGGTATTAAATGATGTAGATGTAGTAAATGAAGAGACTAAGAAAAAAGTTTTAGAAGCTATAAATAAATTAGGATATAGACCGAATATAGTAGCAAGAAGCTTAAAAACACAAAAGACAAGAACGATAGGAATAATTATACCAGACATATCAAGTCAGTTTTACCCTGAAATTGTAAGAGGGGCAGAAGATGTGGCAAACATATATAATTACAATATAATGTTATGCAATACAGATTTAGATCCAGAAAAGGAAATGGAGTATTTAAGAGTATTAAAAGAAAAGATGGTAGATGGAGTATTATATATGAGTACCTCCCTCGAAGCCAATATTTTAGAACTTATAAATGAGCTTCAGCTTCCAGTAGTCTTAGTAGAGACTACAAGTAAAGCAGCAGATATTCCTAGCGTATCCATAGATAATGAAAAGGCTGGATTTGATGGAGTAGATTATTTAATTAAAAAAGGTAATAAAAGAATAGCATATATAGGAACTCATGAAGATGCAGAAAATGCCAGTGCTTTAAGGTATATAGGCTATAAGAAGGCATTAGAGGACAACAGTATAGACCTAAACGAAGATATTGTATACTTTGGTGGATTAAAGGCACAAGATGGATATGAGGCTATGGAAAATATTTTACAAAAAGAAAATATTGATGCTGTATTCTGTGCAAGCGATGAAATTGCTATGGGTGCAATAAATGCATTGAGGGATAAGGGAATAAACGTTCCAGGAGATGTAGATGTTATAGGATTTGATGACATTTATTCGGCATCTATTTTTTATCCAAAGCTTACGACTGTAGCACAACCTATGTATGATATGGGATCAGTAGGAATGAGAATGCTTATAAAGATTATAAACAAGCAGGAAGTTGATCAGAAAAATTATGTCCTAAGACATCGGATAGTAGAAAGAAACTCATGTAAAAAGTAGTAAAGTAGATTATACTTAAAAGTATGATTTAACCGTAAGATCATCTTAATAATCTTACGGTTAATACTTATGTTGAAAATAACAATTTAGCAAACTTGTATCATCTTTTATAAATTTAAGAAGGGAATTTAATATGATAGAAAGCTTAATAAATATAGTTATTTTAGTTCTTGATAAGCTAGGGTATTTTGGAACATTTTTAGGAATGGCATTGGAGAGTGCATGTATTCCGATACCAAGTGAAGCTATACTTCCTTTTGGAGGATATTTAAGTTATACTGGAAGACTTAATCTGTATTGGATGATAATAATAGGTACCATAGGAGGAACAGTAGGATCAATCGGAGCATATTTACTGGGCAAGTATGGAGGTAGACCTTTAGTTGAAAAGTACGCAGATAAGTTAAGAATATCTAAGTCAAAAATAGAAAAAAGTGATGAGTATTTTAACAAGTATGGAGAAAAAATTGTATTCTATTCAAGATTGTTACCTATAATAAGAACTTTTATATCCTTACCAGCAGGTATAAGCAAAATGGATTTTAGAAAGTTTACTATATATACTTTTTTAGGATCATTAATATGGAGTATAGTGCTTGGATATGTTGGGTATAAGATGGGTGAAAATTGGATAGCAATACGTCCATGGTTTCATATTGCAGACATTGCTGTGGCAATTGTAATACTTGGATACATAATATACATAATTGGAGTAAAATTCAAAAAAAATAATACATAAGTTAAGGAACTGTCCCAAAATAGATTTGATATATAGCATGTTGAGATTTAAATTTAAAAGTCTATTATGTTATATGGTGCATTTTTATTTTGAGACAGTTTATTTTTTCTTTAGAAATAAGTCTAAAAAAACTGTCATTTAGATATGAAATATGTTTAACGAAATTTTTGAACAATACCTCCTTTAATGGTATAATTTTACATATAAGTAAATATATTTATAAGATGCATTATGGGGGGAAAAATAATGGATTATAAAAATAAAGTAAGACAAGTGTTTTCTTATTTACTAAATGTTAAAAATCTAAGTGAGAAGATAATAAGAACTATTTGGGATTATGAAAGTATATATTGGGAAGAAGAACTTTGTAAGGCTGTTGGATGCATTGTTAATAGAAACAATAGTAGGGAATTTTGGCTCGAGGTAAGCAAAAAAAATAAGCCTTTGTATGAACAGTTCTTTAAATTTTATCTAGAACTTCAAAAAAGATCGGAAAGTATGGAAATTGTGTGGGGACATGGACTTATAGCTTGGAATTTTAATAATGAGAATATAATTCATCCTCTTTTAACAACAAGGATGAGATTAGATTTTAATGCTGTTAATAATGTATTTAGATTAATTCCAGAGGGCAAGACTATTGTAGAAGCTAACATATTTGAAGGAATAGATATTCCAAATGCCTATAGCATACTCAATATGGAAAAAAAAGTAAAAAAAATTAATATAGATCCAAGAAATTTAGAGCAAGTAGAGGAGATTTTAATAGAAATAGCTTCATATCTAAGTCCAAATGGAAAGTTTGAAGAGAAGAATACGCCATTTGATAAGATTGTTTTATCAAATGAACCTATAATTTATAATACGCCTGTAGTTTTAATGAGAAAGAATAATATGAGGTTATGGCAGTTAGAAGTTAATAGCATAATCAATGGAATAGATAATGGACAACCTATACCGGAGACTGTTAAAGCTTTAGTTATAGATAAAAAAATAGAACAAGATAAAGAGGTTTTAGAAGAATGGAAAAGTGTAAATAAAGATATATTATTCCCACTACCAGCAAATTATGAGCAAAGAGAAGTAGTAAAAAGAATATGCGAAAATTATGGTGTAGTAATGCAAGGTCCCCCTGGTACGGGAAAGAGTCATACAATTGCTAATTTGATATGTCACCTACTGGCACATGGAAAAAAGGTGCTTGTAACAAGTCGTTCAGATAAGGCCTTAAAAATTTTATTTGATAAAATACCTGAACAGATAAGACCACTGTGCATGAGTGTTTTAGGGAATGACATAGAATCATTGAAAAAGCTCAATGAGACAGTAAAAAAAATATCTGACAATCTTTCAGTAAATCCGGAAAATTTATATGAAGAAATTAAGGAACTAAAAGCAGAATTGGATAATTGTAGAAGGAAAGAAAATAATTTATATAATAAATTTAAAGAAATTCAAATGGTAGAAAATGAAACTATAAGGTATGATAATCAGCAATATAAAATCATGGATATGATAACTTGGATAAAAAATAATGAGGAAAGGTATTCGTGGATAGAAGATGAGATTAGTTTAGATAAAAAGATGCCTATATCAGAGATAGAGTTTGAAAGATTAACATTTTTACTAAGTAAGATATCAAAGGAGGAGAAGAAAAATTTTGATAGATTAAGTGTTATGGTGGACAAACTACCTGCTGGAGAGGGAATATGTCAAAAAATACTTAGATTTAAGGAGCTAAATAAAGAATACGAATATTATCTAAGATATATAGAAGGTTGGAGAATCCCCAGCAAAAACAACTGTAATTATGATAAGCTTTTGCAGCTGTTACTCAAGTGTAAAAGTTCAATACAGGAATTGAAAAAAGGCATATTCGGTGATGTATTCACTAAATATTACAGTAGCAAAATAATTCATGATTCTATAATTGATTTAATGCATAAGGGTAATGAGTATATGCTAATGTTAAGAAAAATAAGAAATGAATTGAGAAATCATAGTATACAGTTACCTGAGAATATTGATATGGACAAGCTTGGTAAAGATTTTGATATTTTATATGAAAGTATAAACTCTAAAAAGCATATAAGTAAGTTTTTTAAGTTAACTCATCCAGAATACAATTATATAATTAAGGAGTGCATTGTAGATCATAAGGCTCTTGAAAATCAAACTCAAGCATTTGTATTAAAGTTATATATTCAAGAAAAGTTTATAGTCAGAGATTTAAAAACGTTATGGAATAACACAGTTACAGAGTATGGAAAAGATTTATTAAATTTTAATGTAAATAATCTTGAATTATTTGAACTAGAAAACTATATCAAATATATAAACAATATAGTCGATTGGGACAAAAATTATAAAAGAGAGGTTATAGGTGCACTGGGAAAAATAATTACCCCTGAAAATATAGATTGGCACAGGGAAGAAAGCTATGACTACTTGATAGAATGTATAAAGTGTATAAAGAATATAGATGAAACAAACAAATTGAAAGCTTATATTGAAATTTTGAAAAAACTTATATTGGTTACAGGAAATTTAGAGAATCTATATAACGCTGTTGAATCATTGGATATAAATGCAATTAAAAAGGCATTAAAAGATATTGATAAATTTAAAATAACCAAAGGAAAATATTTAGAACTTAATCACCTTATATCAAAGTTAAAATTAGAATGTCCGTTAACTTCAAGTAAGATACTCCAGCAGTGGGATAATGCTATAAAACTTTTTAGAGGATGGTCAAATGCTTGGAAATATGCTCAGTGGAAGACATTTATAGAAAATACTCAAAAGTTAAATTATGATCCAATTGAAGAAGCCATATCTGAGGAAAAAGAAAATGAGAAAGTATTGATAAAAGAATTGGTAGCAAAGAAAACTTGGTACAATCAAATATTAAAAACTACAGAAAGTAAAAAAAGAAGTCTCTTTGCTTGGATGCAAGCAGTAAAGAGAATTGGCAAGGGTACAGGTAAAATGACTGCTGATTATAGAAGAATTGCGCAAGAGGAAATGGAAAAATGTAAAGAGATAATTCCTGTGTGGATTATGCCTCTAAATAGAATTATTGAAAACATAAAGCTCTCAAAAGATTTATTTGACGTGATAATATTTGATGAAAGCAGTCAATGCGATATATTTTCTATTTGTGCACTAATGAGAGCAAAAAAAGCCATTATAGTTGGAGATGATAGACAAATATGCCCAGAAACTATAGGTGTAGATCAAAGTTTTATACAAGGATTAATTAATAAGCATTTAAGAACTATTCCACATAGAGAATGGTTTGACCTTCAAACTAGTTTATATGATACAGCATTGAGAGTATTTCCTAATAGACTAATGCTTAAAGAACATTTTAGATGTGTTCCAGAAATCATTAGTTTTAGTAATGAACTTTGTTATTCTGGTGACATTAGACCTTTAAGGTATCGCAGTTGTTGTGAAGCTGTATATCCTCCTATAGTAACAGTTAGAATAAAAGATGGCTTACGCGAACTAGGTAAACCGATAAATTTAAAGGAGGCTGAATATATAGTAAATAAAATAGTAGAGTGTTGTGAGAATAAGTTATATGAGGGAATGACCATGGGCGTTATATCTCTTCTAGGAGAGGCACAAGGCGAATTGATAGAGAATATGATAAGGGAAAGGATAAGTGAAGAAGAAATAATAAAAAGAAAACTTATATGCGGAGATGCTTATTCATTTCAAGGAGATGAGAGAGATATCATGTTTTTATCAATGGTCATTTCTAATAATGTAAAGTTTACAGCATTAACTAAGGAATCAGATATAAGAAGGTTTAATGTAGCTGCAAGCAGGGCTAGAAATCAGATGTGGTTGATACATTCAATAGAATTAGAAGATTTGAATTCAGAGTGTGTTAGATATTATTTATTAAATTACTGCTTGAATTATGATAAGCTGGATAGAACTTATAAAGATTCAAGCTATATAGTTGAAAAAGGATTTAAAAAGGAGGTTTATATAATACTAAAAGAGAAAGGATTTAATGTAGTTCCTCAGGTAAGGCTAGGAAAATACAAGATAGATTTTGTTTTAGAGGGACTAGAGAGCAAAGCGGCAATTGTGTGTGATACTGGTGAGTCTAATGAAAATCATAATTGGGAGGAGTATTTAGAGATTAAATTGGATTTAGAGAGGATAGGATGGACTTTTTTTAGAATAAGATGTAGTGAATTTTACTATAATCATGACAAAACTATTGATAAGTTGTTAAGAAAGTTAAAAAATATTGGTATTGAACAATATAAAAATAGTAATTTAATAGAAGAACAACTAAAAGTAGTATAAATTATATTTAAAATACCCCTTATTACATTTATAATTAGAGATAGATGACTTATATGTTTAATGATATATTTTTGTGCAGCTATAAATCTGCAGAAAAGTAATCACAAATTTTCCTTAGAAATATATTATTTTGTATAAGGGTGATTGAGTATGGTAAAATCCATAAGCAGCAATATTCCTATAGAATTTATATCAAAAATATCTAAGAAAGAAGCAAATAGTAGAAAACCAATATATCAAATACACAAGTGGTTTGGGCGGAAGACAGATGCTATTTTTAGAAGTATTCTTCTATCATTAGAATTAGAAAAAGGTGAAATTAAGAACTTTCAGGATATATATTACACAAATAACCAAGAGATTTTAAAAGGAAAAATAATATTAGATCCGTTTATGGGTGGTGGAGTTACGTTAGTTAATACCTTGAGACTTGGTGGAAAAGCTATAGGCATAGATATTAATCCGGTTGCTTGGTTTATAACTAAAAATGAACTTCAAGTGCCTAAGAATGATGATGCAGACCTAGATGAAGAAATAATAGAAAGGCTAAAGATTGAATTTAAGAGGATAGAAAATAATATAGGTAATGAAATAAAGGAAGCATACACAACAAGTATTTATGATTCTAATGAACATAAAACTGTTGATATAATGTATGTTATTTGGGTTAAAAAAGCTAGGTGTCCTAAGTGCGGTAAGTATGTAAAATTATTTCCTAGTCATGCTATTACAAAATTGAAAAGAAAAAGTTTTGAAAATTACAATATATGTCCTAAGTGTGAAGGAATAGTAAGAGGGAATGATAAGGTTTTAGTATGCAAAAAATGTAATCATAAGTTTGATAAAAATATAGGTAACTATAAAGGACGAAGTTTTATATGTGATAATTGTGGAACAAAGTGGAATTTGATAAGAGATGTAATGAAGAAAAGAAAAGCCCCGCTTGCCGCTGAAATTTATGCAATTCAATATTATGATTCTGAAACTGGTAAGAAAGGTTTTAAGGTGCCAGATAAAGATGATTTAGATAAATATAATCATATAGAAGAGAAGATAAAAAGTTCAATAGACTTAATAGATAACTTTACGCCCCAAATACGAATTCCAGAAGGATATAATACTAAACAAATTAAAAATCACAATTATAATTATTGGAGCGAAATGTTTAATCACAGACAATTATATTATTTAGCAAAACTTTTAGAGGAAATAAATAAAATTAAGGATGTAAGAGTTAGAGAGCTCTTCTTGTGTATGTTCTCGAATACTGTAAATGCAAATAATATGTTTTGTATGTATAATTCACAGTGTGGAAAAATAGAGCCGTTATTTGGAGATCATCATATGGCTCCAGTGATGAATCCAGTAGAAAATAATATATGGGGTACAAGATTTGGGAGAGGAAGTTTTATTAAGTATTTTAAATCTTTTTTGAAAGGTAAAAAATTTAACATTTATCCTTATGAGAGAAAAAGCATAAATGGAAAGAATAATAACATAATATTGGAAGAAGAAAAGTTTTGTGCATATTTTACTGATAATTTTGAAGATTTAATAAGGGCGGATAAAAATATAATGTTAAAGTGTAGTAGTGCTGAAAATCTATCTTTTTTACCAGATAGATCTATAGATGCAGCAGTTACGGATCCACCTTATTATGCAGCTATAAACTATAGTGAAATAAGTGAATTTTTTTATACTTGGGATAGACTTATACTTAAAAACACGTATAGCTGTTTCAAACCAAATCATGTGGCATTTAACAATGAAGTTACTGTAAATGATGTAAGAGGAATAACAAAGGAGGAGTTTCAATCTAAGTTAACTAAGTGTTTTGGAGAAATTAGAAGAGTATTAAAAAAGGAGGCTCCATTAATTCTCACGTATAACAGTAGTACAGCAGAGGGATGGATATTGCTATTAGATGCATTAATTGCATCAGGCTTTATTATAGAAAAAACTTACCCAATTCATACAGAATTAAGAGCAGGACTTATAGATAATAGAAGAGACAAAATGAATTATGATTTAGTGATAGTTGCAAAAGAAAAAATTGATTCTAATTTAGAAAGTATAAGAATCAATAAGTTTATGAAAGATGTAAATACAGAAGTTGAAGATGTATGTACAGAATTAAACGATGAAAACCTAGCTTTTTTAGATAAGCTTTTGATTAAGGTCGGTAAGGTTTTTGAAATATATTCTATGTATTGCCCTAATATATATAATGATAGTACTATAATAACTGCTAAGGAGATACTAGAATATATTTATGATATAGATTTCCATTGTAATGTATAAAAATCAAAATATTATGTAAATAATAAATCCTAG
>NZ_JAEEGC010000032.1 GCF_019207025.1 Clostridium thailandense
AATTTTTTATAGTGCCGAAGTCTGGTAACATATCTCGCAGAATAAGTCTACTTTCTGCCATACTTACCTAAGTGCGACAGCCCCTTTTTATATGAATAAAACCAGGATAAGTAATAGTAGATTAGAAACAATAAGAGATGGAGATTGAAATTAAATAAATGTTTTGCTAACATACTTATAGACTCAATTAAAACGCTTTATAATTTTAAGGAGGAAAAACATATGAAAATCAGTAATCTAAAGAAAAATTTAATGCTTCTTGCGGTGCTTGTATTATCATTATCAGTGTTTGGATGTTCAAAAGCTCCTGGCACAGATTCAAGTAATCAAAAAAATACGGCTAACTCTAATTATAAGAGCAAATATACTGGCAAGAAGCCTGTTTTAACAATTGAAATGGAAGATGGAGGAGTAATCAAGGCAGAGTTATATCCTGATATTGCTCCCCAAACCGTAGATAACTTTGTGGATTTAGTACAAAACAATTTTTATAATGGTTTAATATTCCACAGGGTAATTCCTGGGTTTATGATACAGGGAGGAGATCCGGAAGGAACTGGTGTTGGTGGATCAAAAAATACTATTCCTGGAGAGTTCGCAAGCAATGGCTTTAAGAATGATCTAAAACACACTAGAGGAGTTCTTTCAATGGCAAGGACTAAAGAACCAAATTCAGCAAGTTCTCAGTTTTTTATTATGGTAAAAGATTCTCCAAGCCTTGATGGAGACTATGCGGCCTTTGGAAAAGTTACTCAAGGTATGGAGGAAGTTGATAAAATAGTTAATGCAAAAAGAGATGCAAATGATAAGCCGTTAACACCTCAGAAAATGAAAAAAGTTACTGTAGAAATAAAATAATTATAGATATAATACTTAGTTTTGTACAAGAATAGACACCTTGAAGAAACAAAGTTCCAAAGTAAGAATCGGTTGAATATAATAATCCTATAGTGCATACACCTTTAAGTCATTTCTTTTGAGTAAGAAACAAGACAATAGGGAGGATATTATGTATAAAGTTAATAGTAACTACTTGAAGCTGCAAGGAAATTATTTGTTTTCAACTATAGGAAAGAAAGTCGCTAATTTTAAGGAGAATAATCCTGATAAGAAGGTTATTCTTTTGGGTATTGGTGATGTAACTCAACCATTAGCACCTGCTATTATAGATACATTGCATAATGCAGTTGATGAGATGGGACATATAGATACTTTCAAAGGATATGCACCAGATTTAGGCTATGAATTTCTGAGAAATGCTATTGCAATAGGTGACTATAGATCTCGTGGTGTTGATATTTCAATAGATGAGGTATTCGTAAGTGATGGGATAAATTGTGATGTAGGTAATATCCAGGAAATATTTAGTGTAGATAATAAAATTGCTATTTGTGATCCTGTATACCCTGTATATATTGACACAAATGTAATGGCTGGAAGAACGGGAACATATGATAAGACTATGCAAAGGTGGAACGGCGTCGTATATATGCCGTGTACTCCAGATAATAATTTTGTGCCGGAGCTTCCAAAGGAGACTCCAGATATTATCTATCTATGTTTCCCTAATAATCCAACAGGGACGACAATTACAAAAGATCAGCTTCAAGTTTGGGTTGACTATGCGAATAAGATAAAAGCAGTTATTATATATGATGCAGCCTATGAGGCATATATCTCAGAAGATAATGTACCTCATACAATTTATGAATGTGAAGGCGCAAAAAGCTGTGCCATTGAACTGAAAAGTTTTTCAAAGAGTGCTGGATTTACAGGGCTAAGACTTGGATATATGGTCGTTCCAAAGGATCTGAAATGCTTTAATGTTTCCTTAAATGCACTTTGGGCTAGGCGTCATGGAACCAAATACAACGGTGCACCCTATATAGTTCAAAGAGCAGGAGAAACTATTTATTCCAAGGTTGGAAGAGATCAAATAAAAAAGCAAATTGATTATTATAAGAACAATGCAAAAATAATTCTCAAAGGCTTGAGAGAAGCAGGTTATTCCGTGTATGGTGGTGTAAATGCGCCATATATATGGTTAAAGACACCAAATAACATGAACTCGTGGGAGTTTTTTTACTATTTATTAGAAAAAGCAAATGTTGTAGGTACACCGGGAAGTGGCTTTGGACCAATGGGAGAAGGATATTTTCGGCTTACGGCCTTTGGAACCTATGAAAATACAGTAGATGCTATTGAGAGAATTAAGAAATTATAGAATTGAAAGTACAATGGAGATAACTTTAATGGATAAATTATTATTTGGAATATCAGGCTTGCCAATAGGTAGTGGAATAAAAAAAATCAATTATGCTTCTGGAATTGATTATGTAAAATCAATAGGGTTGGATGCAATGGAACTTCTTTTTGTGAGGAATGTTAATGTTACAGATAAGAATAAAGATATAATATTGAAAACTAAATTAGATAATGATTTTTATCTATCAGCTCATGGTTCACATTATATAAATTTAAATGCAGATGAAGCTGAAAAGCAAGAACAGTCAATAAAAAGATTAATAAAAGCAGTGGAAGGACTATCAAAAGTTAAGGGAAAGAGTTTAATATTTCATCCTGGATTTTATTTAAAAGATTCAAAGGAGCAAGCATACAACACTATAAAAGAGAATTTGTTAAAGCTTCCACATGGAGAAGTAGATTTTAGACTTGAGACTACGGGAAAAGGTACTCAGTTTGGTACACTTGAGGAATTGGTTTCTCTTTGTAAGGAAGTGAAATCCTGTAAACTATGTATTGACTTTTCGCATATACATGCAAGAGGAAATGGTTGCTTAAAAGATTATAAAGATTTTGCTAAAATACTTCAATATGTGCTTAATGGACTTGGCAGGTCTGCTCTAGATGATATGCATATCCATATGGGCGGAATAAATTATAACGAAAAAGGAGAAAAACATCATCTTCCCCTATTAGAAAGTGATTTCAATTATATAGAATGCTTAAAAGCAATAAAAGATTTTAATATTAAAGGATGCGTAATTTTAGAAGGACCTCTTGTAGAAAAAGATGCATTATTGTTAAAGAATACTTACAAAAAATTATAAATGACTTACAAATAATTGACAAAATAGATGAATAGTAATACAATAAAAACGACCGATGGTCGTTTTTATTTTGACATTATAGTCAAGTTTATGAATAGGAGGAGATTAATTGCCAAAAATTTCGGATAAGAAATGGAATTTAAATAAAAAGAAGATTATAGATACAGCTTTTGAATTATTCTCGACTTATGGATATTCCCAAGTATCAGTAAATGATATTGTTAAGAAGGCTGATATTAGTAAAGGGGGATTTTACACCTATTTTAAGGGAAAACAAGATATATTCATTGAGATATTAAATTTATCAGACAATGAAAAAATGTATTTGGAATCCCAAACTACTAACTGTAAAAGTGCTGCTGAAAAGTTAAAAATATACATAACATGTAGATTAAATAATTTTATGTGTGAAGAAAATAGAAAATGGGTTAAATTTGCAATTGAATTTTGGACTACTGTTAAAAGAGATAGAGAAATCGATAATAAGAACAGTAAAAGATTCGAGGGGTATACAAAGGGCATAAAATCAATTATAGAAGATGGAATACAAAGTGGTGAGTTTAAGGCATCTATTGATAAGGAGTCAGTAGTTTATCTACTTATATCAATGATAGATGGAATGGGATTAATTTCTTCAGTAATGGAACAAGAATTGGATGAAAGAAAGATTGAAATGGTTGTCGATGTATTTATAAATTATTTGAAAGTTTGAGGGGGAGATATGATGATAAATTATAAAAGATGCTTGGAAGCAAGCTATGAAAGTATTTATAAAGCATTTAAACTAGGGTTTTCAGATTATGTAGTGCCAATGAATTTAGAGATAGAAGATTTTATTTCTCGTTTTTTTGGACCGGAAGGAAATTCATTAGAACATTCATTTATAGCCTTCGATGATGAACTTCCCATAGGTATTGTCCTTGGCGGGATTAGGATGTTTGATGGTTTAAAGACTATGAGATGTGGAACTCTTTGCATTGAACCAGATCATAGAGGAAAAGGAATTGCAAATAAGTTAATGAAACTTCACATTGAAGAGGCAAAACAGAAAAAATGTCATCGTATATTTCTTGAAGTGATTAAAACAAATGAGAGGGCGTTAAGATTTTACAAAAATATAGGATATAACTCCATGAATGATTTAAAATACTTCTCAATAAAAGTAGAAAATTTATCAATTAAGCCAAAAGAATATATAAAGTTTTACGAAGTGAGCTTTGACAAGATTGCAGATTATAGGAGCTATTTAAAAGACACTCACATTAATTGGCAAAGTGATATCCAGTGCTTTGAAAATAGTACAACTCATGCTTATTTAACAGCAATGGATAGCGGTAAAAATGCTGGATATATTGTAATGAGTAAAAAAGGGAAAATTGAACAACTTTATGTGGAGCATGAGTACAGATGCAGAGGTATAGCAACGAATCTCGTTGCGGCTGCTGCTGATAAAGTAAAAACTGAAAGTGTTAGTATTTGTCTACCAAATAACTCAATATTAGAGTGCTTTTTAATAAAATCTCATTTTTTTAAAGACAAAATAGAACAGTTTGAGATGTATAGGCCTCTGTAAAACAAAAGAAGTATATAAGGCAAGGAAAATACAGTATTTCCTTGCCTTATTCGAGTTTTTTTAAAATTCTAAACAACTAATTTTTTATTAATTAGTCCTGCTAATAAATTCTATAGCAAGATTTCTATAATCATTATAATTGGTGCCATATTTCTTTTCAATTGTGCTAAAGGATTGGTCGAAATCGGACATATTAGGGAAACTATCCTCTTGATAGATTATTGATTCAAAAAGTTTAGGCACATAGTTAAGATCTTCTCTAGGTTTAGTTTGTCTATTTTGTAAATTATTAAGTGTGCGTTTATGCATACCATTGTTTTTTATCATTTTATTAACAATTAGACCAAGCTCGTATAGGGTGTAAACAGGATTTAACAGCTTAATTTTTTTCTTTGATAACTCTATTTTATTAAGCATCTCAGGAATAGCATAGGTGGATAAGATATCAGGAAGCACTGGAATTACATAATAATTACTAATATAAAGACCGTTTAAAGTGATAAGATCTAGATTTGGTGGACAATCTATTAAAACATAATCGTACCTAGCAATTATACCTTTATTCAAATGCTTTGACAGTATAGGAATTGAGTATTTATTGAGCTCATGATTCTTTTCAAGCTCTGATAGCTTGTCGCCTATATTAATTAGATTAAGGCTGGAAGGCAGCAAATGTAGATTATTAGTATCACTGTCAATATTAGATGTTCTTTTCAATATAGAATCTTCAATATTAAAAGCTTTAGTGTTATTTAATTCATCCAAAAACATTTGATGAATAGTTTTGTTGTTCTCATTTGCTCTTTTCCAAGTGGCTTGCTTAATAAGCAGAATAGTAGCATTAGTCTGGGGATCTAAATCTATAACTAAAACCTTCTTATTAAACTCATAGGTTAGAAACTCAGCTAATGCAACTGTAGTTGTAGTTTTACCTACACCAATTTTTGAGTTAATAAAGCTTATAACTTTTCCCATAATATCTCCATTAAATTAATATTAAAATATTTATATTCCTTTAGAAAATAAATTATTCTTGTTAAAAAAGGTAAGTAATGAAACTTGCAGTATTCAGTAATTATATATAGGAGATTTAATAGATAGAAGCTTGGAAATATAATTAAAGAGCTAAAATACTAAAAAATTTACATGTTTTTTACACATATAAGGTTGATTATATTGTCATAAACTGATATTATGACAATATATGCTATAACTTGCATATATATCGAAAACATTTATATTAAAGTCTATTTGGAATAAGTTGGAGACAATGAAGAATTCTTGTAATTTGGGCACCTTAAGAATTTTGAGTCAGTGGTGCAACCGACCAACAGTTAGTATTGTAAAACTAACTGTTGGTTTTTTTATACCTGATGAGTGGGGTAAGCTTTAGCTGTAATGGCATTATCAATATAAATTTTAACTTATAAAAGAGATAGGGGGATATATAATGAAATTTCGTATTAGACTGTATATTGTTAGTATTTTAATTTTAAGCTTTTTTTTTACAGGATGCCTAAGTATGAAAGCTTCAACAGTCAATTTAGGTAAAAAAGCCAATATAGGTGTAGTTGTAGCTTCTTTCGATGATACCTGGATAACTTCCGTACGTAATCAACTTTATAGTATGGCTAACGATAAAGTGAATGTTGACATATGGAGTGCTGATAACTCCGAGCAGACACAAAATCAAAAAATTGACCTTTTAATTAGCCGTAAAGTTGATGTGCTAGCTATTAACCTAGTTGAAAAATCATCAGCAGCAGCAATTATAAAAAAAGCACAAAAAGCCAATATACCAATTATATTTTTTAACATTGAGCCTTCAGCAGAAGATTTAAAATTATGGGATAAAGTCTACTATGTAGGTGCTAAAGGTGAACAATCGGGAGAAATGCAAGGAGAAATACTTTCTAATTATTTTAAAAGTCATCCTACGAAAGATGGAATTATTCATTATGTAATGTTGAAAGGTCCAGATAGTCATCAAGATGCCATATCACGTTCAAAATATTCTATTGAAGCAATCAAAGCTTCTGGATTTAAGGTAGAAAAGCTTTCAGAGGAGATAGCTGAATGGAATCGTGAAAAAGCGGATGGAAAAATGAAAAATATCCTTGAAACTCAAGGGGATAAGATTGATTGTGTTATTGCTAATAATGATGATATGGCCTTAGGCGCTATAGATGCACTAAAAGATAAAGGGTATTTTATGAATGGTAAGTATATTCCTGTTGTAGGTGTTGATGCTACAAGTGCTGCGCTTGGATGTATTAAAACAGGAACCCTTCTAGGTACTGTGTTTAATGATGCTTCAAGTCAAGGAAAAGCTATATTCAATCTTGCCAATGTTCTTGCAAACAGTAAATCGCCAAATAAAGAAAGTGTTGGATATGCAATTACGGATAATAAATATATATGGATTGACTATAAAGTAATCCTTAAAGAAAATGTTAATGACGTAAATTAAAGGACTGAAGGGGGAGTTAATTTGTTTAAAAATGCTAAAATAAGAACTAAAATTTTAATAGGATTTGGTATTATATTGTTTCTAATGTTTGTTACCACAATTAGTTCTTACTATAATCTCAATCATATAGAAACTGCTGAAAATATAATAATAGATGATTTAGTTCCAATAAATAATATAATTAAAGAAATTAACATTGAAGTAATTAATGAGGAGACTGGGGTACGTGGATATATTGCCAGTAATGGTGATGAGAAATATTTAGATTCTTATAGTGCAAGCAAAAACAATATAGATAAAAAGATCAAAGAGCTACAAAAATACTATGGTGCTTCTCAAGAATTAAAAATCATTATAGATAATGAGGAGATTCCTAATATAGGGGTTATTAATAAATATTTTGCCTCACAAATTGAACTTATAAAATCAGGCAAAATTGAAACAGCTAGGGATAGATTGAGTGTTGGTAAAGGCAATATGGATGCCTTTAAGCATGTTCAAGATAAGGTTAATAATGAAGTTAGCAAACTTCTTGATGAAGCAGTGAAAAGCAGTCAGAGAGCTAATTTTCAATCTAAAGCTGTGCTAACTAGTACTTTTATAATCAGCACTATAATTGGTATATTCATTGCTATGTTTTACTCATATATGATGGCTGGTCAGTTGAAAAAGAGCATTGAGTCTTTAGAAGAAATTGCTATAGGCAATTTAGTCATTGAACCTATAAAAGTAGATTCAAAAGATGAATTTGGACAATTAGGTGATGCAATTAACCATATGCAAAATTCTTTAAAAGAAATAATTACTACTATAACCAGTGAAACTAATAGTGTTAATGATGCTTTAAATATATCCAATGAAAATATATTGGATCTTACAATTAAGTTAGAAGATATTTCTGCTACTGCAGAACAATTGTCTGCTGGAATGCAGGAAACCTCTGCACTAACAGAAGAAATAAATTCTTCTTCTATTGATTTAAAAAAGGTAGTAAATTCCATTGCAAACAAGGCTCAAGAAGGAGCAGTATCAGCTGAAGAAATCAGTAAAAAAGCTATGAACTTGAAAAATAGTTCTATAACACTTGAGACAGATGCAAATAAAACTCAAATGGATATTAAAAAAGTCATGGATGAAGCATTAGAAAAAGTAAAAGAAGTAGAGAAAATAAAAATATTAGCAAATTCTATTGAAGAAATATCCTCGCAAACTAATTTGATTGCTCTTAATGCTTCAATAGAATCAGCTAGAGCTGGAGAGCAGGGAAAAGGATTTGCAGTGGTAGCAGAGGAGATAAGAAAGCTTGCTGAAAATTCAAGTGATACAGTTAAAGAAATACAAGAAACTATCAATGAGGTATTTGTAGCTGTGGAAAATCTTTCGAATGCTTCAAAAATCACATTAGATTACATTGAAACAAAAGTAGTTAAGAGTTATAAGGAATCGGTATTAGTAGGAGAAAATTATAATAAGGATGCAGATTATGTTAATGGCTTAGTAGCAGATTTGAGCTCTACATCAGAAGAGCTTTTAGCCTCTATAAGTACTGTAGCTGAGGCAATAGAGGAAATTTCTAAGGCTAATGCTGAAGGTGCACAGGGAACTAATGATATTGCTGATAGGGTTTTAAAAATAAAAGATAGGACAAATGTAGTAAAACTTGAAGCAGGGTATGTAAGTGAGAGTGCAGAGAATTTAAAAAAAATAGTTTTAAAATTTAAGGTATAGCATTTTGCTATACCTTTTATATATATTTTGCTTGAATACCTTTTCATTGAACAAAATATCTGATAATGTTAATTTAGAAAATAAAATTTATTGTTATCAATAATAGAATAACAAGGAGGTATCTGTATGGGTGAAAAGTTAACTAAAATTGATATCATTACATCTCCAAGTAAATTTGAAGAACTAAAGGATGCATTAGGGGAAATTGGAATTGCAGGAATGACTGTTTCCAATGTATTAGGCTGTGGAATGCAAATGGGCCATAAGGAATATTATCGTGGAACAGCTGTAGATATTAATTTACTACAAAAGATAAAGATAGAAATTGTAGTTTGTGAAGTACCTGTAGAAACGGTGGTGGAAACTGCAAAAAAGATATTGCATACAGGTAAAAGCGGTGATGGAAAGATATTTATTTATGATGTTGCTAATGTTATTCGAATAAGTAATGGAGCAGAAGGAAGAGAGGCTCTGCAGTATAAAAAATAAACTTAAACTAAGGCTTCTGGTAAAAAGTTTTTATTATTTGTTTTAATTATACTGCATTAAAGATAGACATATTGAAATTTTCATAGGAATTTGGTATTATATACAAGACAGTTCGTGAGCCTCCTGTCTATAAACAAAACTATGGCATCTAAATTTTTAAAGAATTTTTTCAATAATAAGCAGACTGTCAAAGGTGGCGTCTGCTTTTTTGTATGCCTATATATTCAGTATGACTTTACTTCTTATACTCAGGGTGTGCTCAGAGAATTTAATTTTTAAATTCAATGGAGGTATATTATGAATAGACTTTTTACGACAAAAAACTTAGCTAAAACGGCTATGATTTCAGCTGTTTATGGAGTAGTTACTTGGGCACTTTCCTTCGTAAGCTATGGTCCAATTCAGTTCAGAGTAACAGAAGTTATGGTTTTATTAGCTTTTATTGATTATGCTTATATACCAGGATTAGTTCTTGGATGTGTGATAGCAAATCTTTTTAGTCCTTTTGGTATTGTAGATATCGTCTTTGGAAGTCTGGCAACTTTTATAGCTGTGATTTTAATAAGCAAAACTAAAAATCTACTGCTGGCAACTATATGGCCAACAATAACTAATGGAATAATCGTTGGTTTAGAACTATATTATATGGTACATACTCCTTTTTTAATAAACTTTGGAGAAGTTGCTTTAGGGGAATTTGTTGTAGTTACTTGCATCGGATACCCTATGTTTAAATTTATATTAAAAAACAAAGCATTAACTAATATCTTAAAGATGAATTAAAAACTAAGGTGCTGTTGCATTTATAAAAAACTATATAAAAAAATAGAATTATATGTAGAGAGAGATTACCAAAGCTGAAGTCACATATAAAAAATTTTTATAGTGCCGAAGATTGGAAAACTTTCTCGGAGCATAATTCTATTTTCAGTGGTACTTGCCTAAATGCAACAGACTCTTTATTTTTTAACTCTAAAATCTGTTTACTCTATTCTAGATTTTAAAGTATCAGCCATAGAAATTCTATTTATTTTTCTTCTACTTAATAGCTTTGATAGCTCATAGGTCAAATATATTATAATAAAACCAATTAAAACATAAATGTAATTTACAGTCACTGGAAAGGATACACTCATGTCTTTAGTTATTGAATTAAATAGTACATGCATAGATGCAAGAAGTAGTGGTATCCCAAGAATATAGCCTATTATAACTATATATGCGGAACTATTTAGAATTAGGGAATAAACCTCCTTGTTTCTGTAGCCTAAGACCTTCATAAGGGATATGTTATCCTTATTCTCTTCTATTGTTAGAGAGGTAACAACATATATTACTATGAGTCCAATTACAAAGGACATAAATGCTACGCCTCCTATAACAGCCTGTAGTGGTTTTGTCATTGTGTTAAAGGCAGTTCTCATATCATCAACTGTTACAGTAGCTAGTAATTTGTTTTCTGGAATGTCTAATCTTTCTGTACTCCACAGTCCCATATAACTATTTTTAGGGAAGTTCAGCATGTCATTAAGTTTATCAAGAGGTATATAAATATATTCGCCTACATAAGTTTCTGCTATGTTATCAACTGTTATGCTGTATACTTTTGAGTCAAGCCTGTTAACAGCATGAATAGTATCTTTTGGGTTTATATTAAGTTTATCAGCTAAAGGTCTTGTTATAATAACTTTATCTGACTTTATCACATTGTAAGCTTTGTCTTTAAAGGAAATATACTTAGAATCAGGACTTACACCGTATACCGTAAAAGTGAGCTTGCTATTCAATTCTAGTGCAAAGGGTATTTCAGAGAAAGCTTCACCTTTTTCAGGTTTACCCTTTTGAACGGAGTTAAATACATATTGATAATTATATTTAAAGGCTTCACTAAAGGAATCCTTCATTAGAGAATCCAAGGAACTCTTTGCCATAAAGCCCATTAAAAGCAGCATAGTTGCCATAATAACACCAAGTAAAAGAAATGCACTTCTTGGTATACTCCTAAGCAATTCTCTTATTTTAAACTTAGTATTGAAGCTCAACTTATCAAGCTTTATATTTCTTTCTATAAAACCAACCGTGTCTCTTTCGTTTGTGCCTCTCATAAGCGCAACAGGTGAGGCTTTAAGTGATTTATTTACGATAAAATAACTGCAGATAATCAAAAATGCAATAGGAAGCAAAATGCTCATTATCAAATAATTTATGTTAAAACTTAAAGAACCTACAGGTATATTAAAATAGGACACATAATATGCAATCATAGGTTTTAAGGTTAAGATTCCAAGTATAGTTCCAAATACGCCACCTATTAATGAGATGACTAAAGGATATAAAAGATAATGTTTTATAATTTCTCTTTTTCTATAACCCAGTGCGTAAAGAGTTCCTATAATAGAGGCCTCTTTTTTTAACATTCTTAGCATTACTATACCTGTTAGAATACAGGTAAGAATAAGTATGCTTACGGGCATAGATGAACTCATCGTATCGATTCCTGAAAGCTTTGCAGTCATATAGCTTACTCTGGGGTTATCAGTTACATTCATCCAGCTGAGAATAATAACATTCTTGCTTTTTAAGGAATCCTTAAGCTCAGATATTTTTTTGTCTAAACTATTTCTATCGCCGTTAAATCTTATAGAGTAAGAGATATTTCCTCTATTTAAACTGTTAAAGTCATTTTTTTCTATTACTGCAATACCAAAACTATTTGGGTCATTTAAAATATCTGATTCTGATTTTAACGGATATATATAGTTTGGCAGAGACATAAGTCCAGAAATGATAAAGTTTTTATTATATATTTTTATTCTGTCACCAATATTTAATTTATTAGCTTTTGCATAGGAGGGATCAATAAGAATACCGCCGCCACTTAGATCCTTACCTTTAATTATTGCAGGTAGGTTAACCTTAGTATTTTCTCTAAAAATTCTCAGAGTCTTATTTTCTGATATGGAATAATCAAAGGATTTCGTCTCTTCTAGGCCCATATTAAACTTTAATTCTAAAGCTGGGATATTATCTAATATTCTATCAGTCATAAAGACTGCATCTTCTTGCTTATAGTCTCTTTCAAAAGAAGTGAGCAATCTTGATAAATTGACAGAAACTAAATTAAACATTGTAAAAAGAAGACAGCTAAAGATAATAAGCAATAGAGAACCAAGGTATTGAGATTTACTCTCTAGAATGGTTCTTTTAATTTTTCTATTTATAATCATTACCACTCAATCCTTTCTGCAAGTGTGATCTCCTTATTAATTAAACTTTCTATGATTTCTCCACTTCTTACCCTATAAATTCTGTTTGCCATAGCACTTATTGCATTGTTATGGGTTATCATAAGTATAGTTGATCCAAAATCTTTATTGATTTTTTGAAGAAGTTTTAATATCTCTCTGGAGGTGGAAAAATCAAGTGCACCAGTGGGCTCATCACATAATAAAAGCTTTGGATTTTTAACTACTGCTCTTGCAATAGAAATTCTTTGCTGCTCTCCGCCGCTTAATTCTCTAGGGAACCTATATTTTTTATCAAACATGTTTACAGCTTTTAAAACTTCATCAGTATTAAGCGGAGAACTGCTTATGTTCGAGACAACTTCTATGTTTTCGCCTGCAGTTAAATTAGGTATTAAGTTGTAAAATTGGAATATGAAGCCTATATTTTCTCTTCTATAGTCTGTTAGTTCAGTATCGTTTAATTTAGTAATATCAATGTTATCTACTAAAACAATACCGGAATCACTTTTGTCAATTCCACCTATAATATTAAGAAGTGTGGACTTGCCGGAGCCAGAAGGGCCAAGTATAATTCCAATTTCACCTTTATCTAAATTCATCCATATACCTTTTAGAACTTCTGTAGTTACTTCTTCTGTTTTATAACTTTTCTTTAAATTATCTATTTTTAAGAACATCTCTTTAATTCCTTTCATTATTTCATTTTTATTAGTTTAATCATAGGATGAAGTTTTATTCTACAATGAAATTTCATAGACATAAAATTAATAATTTATTTATAACACCACATTGTTCAAATAAATTCTATGGTGTTTTTTACGTTGCATTTCCAGGAATTTACGAGCTATAATATTTTAGGAAGGGTTGTCGTCATACTATATCTAGTTGTACAAGTTAAATGCAGGCAGCATTTCTCTATAAGCGTAACAGTCCGGCTATTTATAAAATACATAAAGGAAAGAAGGTAATATTAATGTCAATTAGTATGATTGATATAAATAGAGCTGAATATTTAAGAAAATATATTAAAAAGTGCATAGATGAAAAGGTGCTTCCAGGAGCTTGTTTTGGAATAATAACAAGACAAGAAAGCGAGATTTATGCAGAAGGACATTCAGAGTTGATTCCAACAAAAAAATTAACCAATGCGGAAGTAATTTATGATTTAGCTTCCTTAAGTAAAGTTATTTCTACTACTACTATTATTTTAAAATTAATAGAAGATGGACAAATTACTTTGTTTACAAATGTTTGTGATATTCTTCCTGATTTTAAGTATAAAGACATTACAATATATAATTTGTTAACACATACCTCTGGACTGCCTGCTGATATATATGATTATGAAGAATTGTGTGGAAGCAAGCAGGATATGCTAAAAAAAATATTTTCTACTGAGCTTGAACATGAAATTGGTAAAAAAGTAGAGTACTCAGATATAGGATTTATTTTATTAGGACTTATTATAGAGAAGGTGGCAGGTCCTATGGATGTATATTTTAATGACAATATAGCTAAGCCATTAGATATGCGGGATACTTGCTATAATCCTAAGGAAAACTTAATTAGCAGGTGCGCACCTACCGAATGTACGGATTTAAGAGGATGTATTAAGGGAACTGTTCATGATGAAAAATCATATATTCTTGGAGGGGTAAGTGGTAATGCAGGACTATTTTCTACTATAAAAGATTTAGGTAGGTTTTGTAAAATGATGCTTAATAAGGGCAGCTTTCATGGTAAAAGAATCCTCAGTGAAAGTTCTATAAAGATGATATTGGAATATAACACTGAAGGGCTTAATGAGAAAAGGGGATTAGGATGGCATATTAAAGATAAATTTGACCACACTAGCAGTATAGGAGATTTGGCATCAAAAAGTACTATTTATCATACTGGATTCACAGGGACATCCATGTTTATAGATTTTGAAAATCAGTTTGCTTTTATATTGCTTACAAACAGGGTTCACCCTTCTAGAGACAATATGAAACTTATAGAACTTAGGAAGAATATAAACAATATTGCTGAAACTGCAATTTTTAAAGAAATATAGGCTGTAATAAGAAATTAGATAAACACAGCAACTGAAAAAGTGTCAATTTTTTAAAAATCATCCCTTTAGAATCAGAGTTTCTGCATTATGATCATGGATTAACATGGTAAAAAAAGTTATAATTACATTATGTGGATATGAATGGGGGATAAAGATGAAAAGAAAATTTTTAATTGGAATACTTTTTAGTGTTTTTCTACTGTGTGCATCTAATGTAAAAGCAGCAAGTTTCACAGATAATCAGACGGTGGATGCCAATAAAACATGGACAATTAAGTTTAATTATGAAATTGAATTGGATGATTTAACTAAGCAGGGGATAAGTGTAATTAGTAGAAAAGGTGATACAATAAACGTTGATGTAAAATTGGGACAAGACAGAAAATCCATTATAATAACGGCTCCAGAAGGCGGATATAAAGTAGGAGAAGAATACACGGTGACTGTTGGAAACAGAGTACATTCTAGCAGTGGAAATGGATTAAAGGATGAATGCAATATACATTTTAATATTAAAAGAAAACCTAATAGTGGCGGTATAGTAACTTTCAAGGATAAGAACTTAGAAGAAGCAATAAGAGATGATATAAATAAGCCAAGTGGAGATGTTTATAAAAGTGATATTGAAGACATAACTGAATTAGATGCAAAATATCACGAAATTCAAGATATTAGTGGAATAGAAAAATTAACTAATTTACAGAAGCTTAATTTACTTGAAAATCAAATTAGTAGTATAGATTCATTAAAAAACTTAACTAATTTAAAGCAGCTTACTTTAGGTAACAATAAAATTAGTAACATAAGCGTTTTGAAAAATTTAGTTAATTTACAAACACTTGATTTAGGTGAATATTATGACAGTTGTAATCAAATTAGTAATATAGATGTATTAAAAAGTTTAACTAATTTACAGGAACTTAATTTAAGTGGCAATCAACTTAAAGATATAAGTGCGTTAAAAAACTTGATTAATTTACAATCTATTGATTTAAGCTACAATGAAATAAGTGATATAAGTGCGTTGAAAAGCTTAACTAATTTAAAAGTACTTAATTTAGCTAACAATAAAATAATTGACATAAGTGCATTAAATAACTTAACTAATTTACAAGAACTTAATTTAGGTTATGTTCCATGGGAAGGTATTCCAGCACCTGTTTCAAAAGAAAATTATAACGAAATTAGTAATATAAGTTCGATAGGAAATTTAATCAATTTACAAAAGCTTAATTTAGGTTACACTAAAGTAAAGGATATAGGAGTTTTAAATAAACTAAGCAATTTGCAAACTCTTGATTTAAGTAACAACCAAATTAATAATATAAGTGATATAATAAATGCATTAAAGGATTTACCTAATTTGAAAAGTATTAATTTTAATAATAACGGAATTATCAATATAGGTGAATTGAATAAACTAACTAATTTACAAACACTTAATTTAAATGATAATCAAATTAGTAATATTAGTGACTTAAAGGATTTAACTAATTTACAAAGCCTTGATTTAAGTAACAATCAAATAAGTGATGTAAGTGTATTGGAAAATTTGACTAACTTGCAATGGCTTACTTTATTTCAGAATCCAGTAAGTGATGCGGATATACAAGCTTTAAAAACAGCTTTACCTAGATGCGAAATTGATGAGATGTTAGTTAAGAAACCCAATATATATTTATATCCAGAGAAAACAGAAGAATTATTAGTACAGGTTACACCTAAAGGTAAGATAACTAAATCAATTCCAGAATATAATGGAGGGTGGAAAGTAACAGTCGACCCAAGTGGAAAAATTGATAATACCTATGATTTTTTATTTTATGAAGCTTCAATTAATCATCAATTTACTTTAGATAAAGGTTGGATTGTAAACAAAGGTAGTTTTAATGAAGAAATGAACAGCATATTGACTTCTATAGGTTTAAATTCAAAGGAGAAGGCAGATTTTATTGAATACTGGTCAAAAGAGTTGAACTGGAAAACTGATAGATATGCAGCCTATTACATTGATCCTAAAGAAATAAACGAGGCAATTAAGCTGAATTTATCCAAAGAACCAACCTCAATTTTAAGAGTTTACTTTTACTTTGTACCTCTTAAGGATAACGAGAACCTGCAAATTAAAAAACCCGAAATAAAAGAGTTTGAACGTAATGGATTTACTGTTATAGAATGGGGCGGTATTGGCAAATAAACGTATTTTAGCTGTTTATTGCAGCACTTTTGTTTAAACAAAGCCAAACTCAAATAAGCCGGTTAGGAGATTCTTAAGGATACCAACCGGCTTTTTATAATTAGTAATAAGTAGTTAATCAAACTTTATCCAACTAGGAAACAGGGGTGTCATTTCTCATAATAAATATAAAGATAGGTCCCATAAATGGAAGTATAATACTTATTGCCAACCATATAGCTGCTTGACTAGGTCTATAGAGTTTAAATAGTTTAAAAACTGAAATTAAGAACAATACAAAGTAAACAATGCTAAAGATCCATCCAATTAAAGGAATAGGATTAAGTAATATTGATAAAAGGCATCCTATGGGCAATACCAACTCAAGCTTTAGAATTTCGTAAGAATCAATTTTAATAATTTTTATTATACTACCTAAAATATACAGATTGGCTATCGGTATCCAGGCGATCCAAGGATTACTGATATGCTGGTTTATTGCTAACTTATAAAGACCTATAGAAGAAAGCACATATAGTGCTATGGATAGAATAAGTGTTATGAGTGCAAAAATGCCACCTAAAGCTAGAAGTGTAAATACGGAATCATGACTCATTTTCGTGATACCCCTCCATTTTATTATTTTAATTACTATAATTCCATATTATTATTATTTGGACAAAAAGGTTACTAAAAAATGGTTATAATTATTTTTTATTTTTAAAATTAAATAGGGGCTGTCGCAATAAGATATCCAAACCAAGCACTTAACTCATACGCAGAGAGGTATTTACATTCTGAAAGTCACATTAAATACGTTAGACTTATCAAAAGTATTTATTGTGATGGAAGAATGTAAATATCTCCTGGAGTATGAGTTAAGTGTCTGCCTTAGATGTTATTGCGACAGCCCCATTAAAAAATATTTATTTTAGCTCACCCATCATTTGATTAGCTTCATTTTTAAGTGTAGTAACATCATTATCAGGAGCATCTTTTGTATTATACCAGCCTTTTTGTTTCATAGCGTCAAATATCTTAAATTGAACATCTTGAACATTATTAAAGTTAGTAACTAATGTATTTCTAAGATTTTGGCAAGAAGTTTCAGTTATTCCTGTGCTGTAGGATGATACAACTTGTTTTTCGCTTGTAAGTAAATCTTGCATTAGGTCTTTTTCTTTCATTATAAGTACCTCCAATTAATTTTATAATTACTGTATTTTAATGTAATAAGATTAATTTAAGCTATAAATCTAATTAATTTTTTAAAGATTATGCTTATTGATGAGAATCTAAGTATGACTTAAGTGAATTAAAGTTTTGTTTGTGAATCGAAGCTGCTTGAGTACATAAATTCTTTAAATTAGAATCAGTACACATTCCAGAATACTCGTTAATTTTTTTGTTCATTAATGATTCATGATTTAATTGGTCTTCAATTACTTTTAGATTGTTGGCTTCAATTTGTTTACTTTGCATAAGTTTTTTGCCTCCTTGTTTTCTTTGAGTTTTATACAGAACTATTATTAGCAAAAGTAGTATGGACTATGATTGTAAAATAATGGAAATTAAATTGAATATGTATTCATTAAGAGACATATAACAATAGTATTTTACACAATATGGTGTAACTTGTTGACAGTGCCAATTTTTAGTGATAAACTGAATATATAAAAATTTCAGAAAACGGTTTAACGGTTATTTGATATTTTAACTAAAAATTTAATATTTTTGTCACTCTGAAGCGAAGGTGTCCTGAGATAAAGAGCGGGCAGTAAAAAGTAATATTCTGCAGTTTTTGCATTATTTAAATATTATGACCGCATTTAAGCTCCTCCCAAACTTGGGAGGAGCTTTTTTACATAGGGAAAAAGTACCAGATGTATAGTCGAACACGACAGCTATTTAACTTATCTATTAATATGGGACTATTACAAATGAAATTTTATGGGGGGTTTTAAAAGTGCTAAAGATAGCCATATACGGCAAAGGTGGAATTGGGAAGTCTACAATTACTAGTAATTTGTCGGCAGCCTTTGCTACACTTGGGAAAAAAGTTATTCAGATAGGATGTGATCCTAAAGCAGACTCAAGCATAAATTTGCTAGGAGGGCAATCATTAATGCCTGTAATGAATTATATGAGGGAATTTGATGCGGATCCAGAAAAAATTGAGGATATTTCAAAAGTAGGCTTTGGGGGAGTTCTTTGCATAGAGGCAGGTGGTCCTACACCTGGTCTTGGGTGTGCGGGAAGAGGTATTATTACTACTTTTAATCTATTAGAAGATTTAAATCTTTTTGAAATCTATAAACCTGATATTGTGCTTTATGATGTATTAGGAGATGTGGTTTGTGGTGGATTTGCAGCACCTATCCGTGAAGGATATGCTGAAAAAGTACTAATTGTCACTTCAGGCGAAAAAATGGCTCTTTACGCAGCCAATAATATAAATAGCGCGGTTAAGAATTTTGAAGATAGAAGTTATGCAAAGGTGTTTGGCATAGTATTCAATCATAGAAACATTGAAAATGAAGAAGAAAAAGTAAAAGAATTTGCAGATAAGGTTGGTCTTCCGATTGTAGGTGATATTCCAAGAAATCAAGACATTAATCATTTTGAAGAAATGGGGAAAACAGTTATCGAAGGAGATCCAGACCTTCCTATAAGCCAGAGTTTTTTAAATTTAGCTAAATTATTGATTAAAGATGGGGGAATGAAATGAAAAAAGAGGCATATTATATTACGGTAGAAAATTTAGTTGCAGCAGGTAAAGATAACATACCTGCAGAGCTTGTTTCCAATACACATTTGATTTACAGTTCACCAGCAACTCTTGCCTTTAATTCACCTGGAGCTAAAGGCTTTGGGGTTAAGCGTGCAGCTCTTGCAATACCAGGATCAATTATGCTTTTAGTGGCTCCGGGATGCTGTGGCAGGAATACAGCAGCCTTAAGTGTAAGTGAATATGATGATAGAATTTTTTACTTGATGATGGATGAGACAGATATCGTTACTGGAGCTCATTTGAAAAATATTCCACAGGCAGTGGAAGAGATTTGTCAGTGCACGCAGAGTAAGCCATCGGTGGTTATGATTTGTCTTACATGTGTTGACGCACTACTTGGAACAGACATGGAGAGGGTTTGCAGAAAGGCTATGGAGAAGATAGATATTCCTGTTCTTCCATGCTATATGTATGCATTAACAAGAGAAGGGCGTAAGCCTCCTATGGTACATGTAAGGCAGTCTATTTATTCGCTTCTTGAACCTATGGAAAAAAATCAGGATACAGTTAACATACTGGGGTATTTTGCTCCGCTTATAGAAGACTCTGAATTGTATGATCTATTACACCACATTGGCATTAAGAAAATAAATGAAATCTCCCGATGTAGAGATTTTGATGAATATATGCACATGGCGGAGGCAAATTTTAATCTTGTTTTAAATCCAGAAGCAAGATTTGCAGCAGAGGATATTATGAAACGTTTGAATATTCCATCTGCAGAGCTTACAAGACTATATCAGATAGATAAAATACAGAATCAATATCGAATTTTTACTAGTGCTCTTGGTGCAAGCTTTGAGGACCAAGAATATTATGAGGAAGCGAAAAAGTCGGTAGATGAATTGAAAGCTGTTTATCCAAATATAACCTTTTCAGTAGGGGAGACAATGAATGCTAATTCTTTTGAACTGTCCCTGGCACTTTTAAGATATGGCTTCAAGGTAGCTGAAATATATAAAGATCCTACTTATGAGGATTTTGTTTATATCAGAAAAATTGCTGAATTGAGTCCTGAGACTAAGATTTATTCTAATCTTGAACCTACAATGCTTTATTATGACTGCAGTGAAGAAAAGATTGATATAACCATTGGCAAGGATGCAGAGTATTACCATCCTGACAGCACTAATGTACCTTGGAACGAGGATATTCAGCCCTTTGGGTATGCTGGTGTAAAAAAATTATTTAAGGAATTGAAACATTCATTGGATTGTTCAGATAAGGAGGCATAGATGAAAGGGTTAAGAAAATATATATCACCTTTTGCGCCAGACATGTCTGGTGCGGCATCCGTTCTTTATAAATTGGGTGGAATTATAGTTATCTGTGATGCAGGAGGATGTGCTGGTAACGTATGTGGCTTTGATGAGCCTAGATGGGCTACAGAAAAAAGTACCATTTTCAGTGCTGGTCTTCGTGATATGGATGCTATACTGGGCCGTGACGACAGGCTTGTGGCAAAACTTGCAGATGCCGCTAAAAAAGTGGAAGCCAAATTTGCAGCAGTTATAGGAACTCCGGTACCGGCAGTTATTGCTACTGATTATAATGCAATAAAGAAAATGACAGAAAAAAAGCTCCAGATACCTGTTCTTACAATAGAAACTACAGGTATGGATTTATACGATGTGGGAGCTGAGGAAGCTTATCTTAAAATGTTTAAGACCTTTGCAAAGGAGAGTCTTGCAGTAGAGAAAGAAACTATTGGTGTAATTGGAGCAATTCCACTTGATATGAGTGATTTAAAGGCAGCAGATAAAATAGAAGCAGCACTAAAGAAAGAAGGCTTCAAAAATGTTTACTGCTACGGAATGGGAGTAGATTTATCAAAGGTAGAAGCTGCCGGAAGTGCTTCAAAAAATATAGTAGTGTCGCCTGCAGGAGTGAAGGCAGCGCAGTATTTAAAAGAAAGATTCGGGACACCTTATGAGGTTAAATATCCTCTGGCTTACGATATATTACAGGATGAAATAAAAGAAGGATTTAAAATTTTTGAAGGCAAAAAAGTTTTAATAATACATCAGCAGGTCATAGCCAATTCTATCAGAGATGAAATAAATGGAAAGGTTAATTCAGATGTAACAGTTGCTTCTTGGTTTATGCTAAAGGACGAGTTAAAAGAAGATCAGGATGTTTCTCTTAGAGAAGAGGATCAGTTTGTGCAACTTATCGAGCAAGGAAATTATGATGTAATTGTAGGTGATAATATATTGAAACGTGCAATACCTAACTTTAAGGGAAAATATGTGGATTCACCACATTTCGCAGTTTCAGGAAAGATGTGATATATGCAATGAAAGAGTATAAAGCTTTGATAATTAGAGTTTATGGTATCGTTCAAGGAGTTGGTTTCAGGCCCACAGTAAGCCGGCATGCAGATAAAAACTGTATACTTGGAAGTGTGTGTAACAAGGGACCTTACGTAGAAATATGGGCGCAAGGCAGTAAAAGTGAATTAGAAGGCTTTCTGTATGATTTAGAGCATAATCCTCCAAAGCGTTCATCTATACTAAAGATTGATGTGCATGAAGTGGAAGAGTCAGAAAAATTTCAGGGCTTTGAAATTATTGAAAGTGAACATGAACAAGGTGAGATTTTTGTATCTCCAGACATTGGCATTTGTCCAGAATGTACAAAAGAACTTTTTGATAAGAAGGACAGACGATATCTTCATCCCTTTATAAACTGTACGTGCTGTGGGCCAAGACTTACTATTTTAGATTCTATGCCTTACGACCGTGTACGTACCAGCATGGGAGAATTTCCAATGTGCCCAGAGTGTGAATATGAATACACTCATGCAGAAACACGAAGATATGATGCGCAGCCGGTATGCTGTAATGAGTGTGGACCAGAGGTTTATATAATTGGAAGAGATGAACGAGGCAGGGACGCAATTACTTACACAAGACAAGTAATCCATGATGGAGGAATTGTAGCTATAAAGGGAATTGGAGGTTTCCATCTTTGTTGTGACGCCACAAGTAAGGAAGCTGTGCAGCGACTTAGAACCTTAAAGACCAGGCCGGCAAAACCCTTTGCAGTTATGATGAAGGATATGGAAACTATAGAACGTGAATGTGAAATTACAGAAGTTCAGGAAGAAGTACTTAATGGACATCAGAAACCAATCATACTTCTGAAGAGAAAGTTAAGTGGAAGGGTGTGTGGTGCCGTGGCACCGGATAATCCAAAGGTGGGAGTAATGCTTCCCTATGCGCCTCTTCAACTGCTCATATTTACCTATGATGATGATATAGTAATGCCAGATTGTTTGGTTATGACAAGCGGTAATACATCTGGGGCACCAATATGCAGAGATGACAATGATGCGATAACAGAGTTATCAAAGCTGTGTGATGTTATATTATCACATAATCGAATGATTCGTATTCGAGCAGATGATTCAGTTATGGATTTCTTTGAAGAAAAACCTTATATGATAAGGCGCTCCAGAGGATATGCACCGCTGCCTTTTATGATTTCAAGTGGATTTAAAGGAGAAGTGCTGGCCGTTGGCGGTGAACTTAAAAACACTTTTTGTTTAGGTAAAAATGATTTGTTTTATCAGTCACCATATATTGGTGACATGGAAGATTTAAGAACAGTAAAGGCTTTGAAGGAGTCCATTACTAGACTTGAAACTCTTCTTGAGACCACGCCAACCATTGTAGCTTGTGATATGCATCCAAAGTATAATACCACGTATGTTGCACAGGAAATAGGAATTCCTGTTCTACAAATTCAACATCATTATGCTCATATTCTATCCTGTATGGCTGAGAATGATTATTCAAAGCCGGTTATAGGAGTTTCCTTTGACGGAACAGGATATGGAACGGACGGAACCATTTGGGGCGGTGAGTTATTAAAAGCTGATTATGATGGTTTTGAAAGATTGGGCAGCATAAAACCATTTCTCCAAATTGGCGGCGACTTGTCAGCTAAAGAGGGCTGGAGAATTGCAGTATCCATGATCTATGACATATACAAAGACAAAACAAAGGCAGCAGAAATTATAAAAATGCTTAAGTTATGTGATGAGAAGAGCTGTAATGTTCAGTTTATGATGGCTGACAACAAAATAAACAGCATAACATCTACAAGTGCTGGACGTTTGTTTGATGCTGTAAGTGCTATCTTAAATATTAGAAAACAATCATCTTTTGAAGGTGAAGCTTCTATGACTCTTGAGTTTGCAGCAGAAGCTTATGAAGAAGAATATAGAGTTTCTAATGGTGAGGGTAAGAGTTCTGAGTTAGATAGTATTGAATTGCAAGAGCTTGCTTATGAAAATTCAGATGGACAGTTAATTTTAGCAACAGATGTCTTAGTAAAGAAAATTGTAGAGGAAACATTAGCTGGAAGAGATGCAGGGATGCTTGCTTACTTTTTTCATGAAAAATTGGCAGAAATGATTACAGCTATGTGTAAGCGTGCTTCAGAAAAAAGTGGAATCAATACCATAGCCTTAAGCGGTGGAGTATATCAGAACCAGTTATTATTAAAAATGAGCATAGAACGTTTGAGAAAAATGGGCTTTAAGGTTTTAACCCATAGTTTATTGCCGCCAAATGATGGTGGAATCGCACTAGGGCAGGCAGTAGCAGCAATGAAATATATAAATAAGTTTAAGGAAGGAGAATAGATATGTGTGTAGGTTTGCCAGCAAAAGTTGTAAAGGTTAGAGAAGGTATGGCAATTATTGATGCTTCAGGAGCGAGAAGAGAGGTATCTGCAGAATTAATAGATGAATTGGAACCAGGAGATTATGTTATGGTTCATGCAGGAATTGCCATTGCTAAAATTACAAAAGATGATCAGAGTGAAACAGATGAAATCATGGAGGCATTGTAATGGTTGAGAACAAAAGAAAAACTGCAAAGGAGATTATTGAAGCTTACAACGGACCTAAGCTTCGTATTATGGAAGTTTGCGGAACTCATACTCATGAAATATTTAAACTTGGAATTAGGAATATAATACCAGAGGATATTGAACTGATATCAGGTCCGGGATGTCCGGTCTGCGTTACTCCTGTTGGTTTTATTGACGAAGCTACTATGCTTGCTCTTGACCATAATGTAACAATATGTACCTTTGGAGATTTAGTAAGAGTGCCTGGTTCAGAAATGAGCCTTGCGGGAGCCAGGTCAAAAGGAGCCAAGGTTCAAATTGTATATTCACCTATCGATGCCTATGAGTATGCGAGTGAACATCTTGATGAGCAGGTAGTATTCTTATCAGTAGGCTTTGAGACAACCACACCTGCCAGCTGCTTGTCAGTAAAAAAGGCTAAAGCTGTAGGACTTAAAAATTTTTCATTGCTTACGGCAAATAAAACTATGCCAAGTGCATACAAAGCTTTGAAAGGAAGTGCAGATGCCTTTTTATATCCAGGTCATGTATATGCCATTGTAGGAACTAAGCTTTGTGAAAGTTTAGCTTGCGAAGGAGTTAGTGGAGTAATAACAGGTTTTACTGCAAAGGAAATCATGACAGCACTTGCGGTAGTAATCACAAAATTACAGGAGGGTGGCAGCTTCTTTAAAAACTGTTATCCTAGAGTCGTAACTCCTGAAGGCAGTAAAGTAGCCAAGGCTATTGTTGCTGAAATTATGGAAGACTGTGATTCTGAATGGAGAGGTCTTGGAGTTATCGAAAATTCAGGTCTTAAATTAAAAGAAGAATATAAAGAGTTTGATGCAAGGATCAAATTTCATTTACCAGAAGTAAAGGGAAAAAGTAATCCTGCATGCCGCTGCGGTGATGTTTTGCAGGGAAAATGTAAACCATCAGATTGTAAAGTGTTTGGCAAAGGATGTACACCACTGCACCCCGTTGGAGCCTGTATGGTATCTAATGAAGGGGCATGTTCAGCATATTATCAGTATGGAGGAAATATAAATGGATAAAATAGTTACACTAGCTCATGGAGCTGGAGGAAAACAAACATCAGAATTAATAGATCAGGTTTTTAAAACTCATTTTTCGAATCCTGACCTAACAGCAGATGATGCTGCAGTCTTAAATATAAATGGAAAAAAACTAGCCTTTACAACAGATGGATTTATTGTTTCACCAGCTGAATTCCCAGGTGGAAACATTGGCAAGCTGAGTATTTGCGGAACAGTAAACGACTTATCCTGTATGGGAGCAAGGCCCTTATATTTATCCTGTGCTTTTGTCATTGAAGAAGGTTTTCCGATGGATAAGCTAGAGGAAATTGCAGCAGCCATGGAAAAGACTGCAGATGAAGCAGGAGTTAAAATAGTGGCCGGAGATACGAAGGTGGCCGGAAAAGGACAGGTTGATGGGGTATTTATAACAACAACAGGCATAGGTCAGATTATAGAAGATGTTAATACTTCCGGCTTTAATGCAAAACCTGGTGATGCAATTATTGTAACCGGTGATGTAGGGCGACATGGATGCACTGTTTTGCTGGCACGAAATGAGTTTGGAATTGAGGCAGATGTAACCAGTGATTGTGCACCATTATGGGGAACAGTAGAGGCTATGCTTAATACCACAAAGGATATTCATGTAATCAGAGATGCTACCCGTGGAGGTGTTGGTACAGTATTATATGAAATCGCAGAACAGAGCAAAGTTGGAATTAGATTGGATTCAGAGAGTATACCAGTAGCAGATGGAGTAAAAGGTGTATGCGGTATGCTGGGTCTAGAACCACTATATCTTGCATGTGAAGGCAGGCTTGTGATCTTTGCTCCAAAAGAAGCTGCTCTAAAACTTGTTGATACATTACGCATGGGTAAATATTCGAAAGATGCGGCTATCATTGGTGAGGTAATAGAAGATATGGCAGGACGTGTTATCGTAAAAACAGAAATTGGTGCAGAAACCTTGCTGCCTCCTCCAGGAGGAGAATTGCTTCCTAGAATATGCTAATATAGGCTGGCACGGCCGAAAATCAACTTACACTCCGGGACATGTTTCCAAGCTTCAGCACTATAAAACCTTTTTATCAATCTAAAGCTCAGTATTTTGAAAATCTAAGAAGCTTTTATAAACTCGTGCCTCAAACATATAAAAGTTTCTAAGGTTTTCTAAAATACTTCGCTAAGATTGATTAAAAAGGTTTTATATGTGCCTTCAGCTTTGGAAACATATCCCTGCATATAAGTTGATTTTCTGATCTTGCACTCTATATAGATCGTTAACTTTAAACATTTGAGTAGCAATTTACATTTTTATGTTTTTCATATATTAAAAATACTACTATTTGTAATACATATAGAAAGTTGGATAAATTTAGTTGTAGAGTTAACGATTTACAAGCAACTACACCAGACACTTAACTTGTGCGCAGGAATATATTGACATTCTGGAAGGCACATTTAAATACCTTTGTTATAAGTCTTAGCGAAGTATTTTAGAAAGTCTTAGGACTATTGATTTGTTTGAGGTACGAGTTTATCAATGGTTCTTAGACTTTCAAAATACTGAGCTTTAGACTTATCAAAAGTATTTATTGTGCCGGAAGAATGCCAATATATCCCGGAGAATAAGCTAAGTGTCGGACGTAGATGCTTATAAAACAAGAACAGATGAACATGAGTAAATTAGGGGGAAACATACTATGATAAATATTGCAGTTTATGGAAAAGGTGGTATTGGAAAGTCTACAACAGTTTCTAATATATCAGCTGCATTAGCTGATAAGGGAATAAGGGTTATGCAGATTGGTTGTGATCCTAAGGCTGATTCTACGTTTTCGCTTCATGGGAAAACAAAGGTGAATACAGTGCTTGAGCTTGTAAGGAAGAATAAGGACAACTTTACTCTGGAAGATATGGTTACTGTTGGATACAATGGCATAATATGTGTAGAGGCAGGTGGTCCTACTCCGGGCTTAGGATGCGCAGGCAGGGGAATTATAGCAGCTTTAGAAAAATTAAAGGAAAAAGGCGCTTATGAGGTGTATAAACCAGAAGTAGTGATATATGATGTATTGGGTGATGTGGTATGCGGAGGCTTTTCAATGCCAATGCGTAAGGGCTACGCAGATAAAGTGTTTATTTTAACCTCAGGGGAAAACATGGCTATTCATGCAGCAGCTAATATTGCAATGGCTATAGATAACTTTAAAGACAGAGGCTATGCAGGTCTTGGAGGTATTATTCTTAACAGAAGAAATGTAAAAAATGAATATGAAAAAGTAAGTGAATTAGCAGAGGATATTCATTCAGAAATAGTTGGTACCCTTGACAGGAGCGAAGTGGTTCAAGAGGCAGAAACTTTGAACAGGACAGTAATAGAAGCATTTCCTGATAGTGATATGGCGAGTCAGTATAGGAAGCTGGCAGAAAGCATCACAAGGATATGTGGAAAGGAGATATCATGCTTGTAAATTTATCTAAACCTATTGATGAGACAGGGGCCTGTACTGCAATAAAAGATGCTGCATTTCCTGCCCCCTTTGTATCAGGACTAGAGTATAATTCTCCTGCTAGAGGAACATGGAATATAGTTCATGTGGGAATGCTTATTCCAAAATCACATCAAATATACATATGTGCGGCGAATTGTTTAAGAGGTGTTGTTCTTACAGCAGCAGAAATGGGTACTTTAGATAGATTCTCAACTATAACTGTACAGGAAAACAATGTGCTAGAAGGGGATATGGAAGAACTTATCATAGAAGGTGTATCGGATATACTTGAGAAACTTCCACAGAAACCACCAGCAGTTTTGGTATTTACTGCCTGCATACATCATTTTATGGGGTGCGATTTGGAGCTAGTTTACAATGAATTGCGAAAAAGATATCCAGGAGTGGATTTTGCAGACTGCTATATGAATCCCATTATGAGAAAAAGTGGTTTAACGCCAGATCAGATAATGAAACGCCAGATGTACAGCCTTCTTGAACCACTTGAGATTAATAAAAAAAGCATTAATATCATTGGTAACAATATTTCTACTGATGAAAGCAGTGAATTAGTAAGGACTATTCGTGAGAGTGGATATGAATTAAAAGACATTACTTTTTGCAATACCTACGATGAATATCTTAAAATGGCTGAAAGTCATGTCAATATATCATACCTGCCTATTGCAATACCAGGCGGAGAGTATTTGCAAGAAAAATTAGGCCAAAAACATTTACATCTGCCTTTATGTTATGGGTTTGATGAAATATCAGGAAATTTAAATATATTAAATGAATATTTGGGACTGCCCAAAAAAGAATATACAGAGGAGAAATCAGCAGCGTTGAAGGCTTTGAAAGAAGCAAAAGAAGTGATTGGCGATGCAAAGATCTCCATAGATTATACAGCTATTCCAAGGCCAGCTGGACTCGCACGATTACTTGTGGAAAATGGATTTAATGTAGACAGACTTTATGTAGATTCTTTTACAGAATGGGATAGAAAAGATTTTGACTGGCTTGTAAAAAATAAGCCTGAAATGAAAGTATATGCTACAGCACATGCAAAGATGCGCGTACTAGACAGAAAATGCTGTGAGAAGAGTTTGGCAATAGGACAAAAGGCTGCTTATTTTACAGAAAGTGAGTACTTTGTAAATATAGTAGAAGGCGGTGGAATGTACGGTTTTGATGGAATTGTAAGACTCACTGGACTTATGAAAGAAGCTTTTATATGTCCTAAAAATATACAGGATCATATAAAAATGAAAGGATTGGGGTGTGACTGCTTATTATGAAACAGGCTTCAGCATTTATTTCAATATATACTGCAGATGTGTCAGGGGTCTGTTCTGCATTGTATGAATTAGGCGGAATGGTTATAATGCATGATGCATCAGGATGTAATTCAACGTACAACACTCATGACGAACCCCGCTGGTATGGCATGGATAGTATGGTATACATCACAGGGCTTTCTGAAATGGAAGCCATCATGGGTGATGATGAAAAATTAATAAATGATATTGTGGTGGCAGCAAAGGAGCTGCAGCCTAAATTTATAGCTATTGCAGGTACACCAATTCCTATGATGATAGGTACAGATTTGCATGCTATTGCAGAAGTGATTGAGAGACAAACTGGAATTCCAACCTTTGGCATTGAAACGAATGGAATGCATTCTTATCTATGTGGAGCAGGACAAGCTTATGTTGAAATAGTAAAAAGATTTACCATAGAAGGTATAGCTAAAAGAAGAAAAAGTGTAAATGTGCTTGGAGCTACTCCTTTAGATTATTCTGTAAATGGAAGTGTAGACAGCATTAGAAGGAGATTAACTGAAGCAGACTTTGAAGTTCTATCTGTATGGGCAATGGGAAGCAGCTTGGAGGAATTGAAACAAGCAGGAGCAGCAGAAGTTAACTTAGTTGTTTCAAATACTGGACTGCCTGCAGCAAAAGAATTACAGAAGAAGTTTGGAACACCATATGTTGTAGGAGTTCCAATGGGAGAGAAGTTTGCAGAGGTGGTAATGAAAGCACTTGATAAGGCAATTGACACAGGAGAATCGCAAATTGCATATAGTGAGCGGACTGCCTGTGATAGTGACATAGTTATTATTGGGGAAAGCATTTATTCTGAATCATTAGCAGCAGCACTTGAACTTACAAAGGATATGAAAGTTAAGGTTTTATGTCCTTTGGAAACGGAAGCTGATTTGCTATTAGAAGGGGATGTTTTGGCAGAGGATGAAGATAGCATTATGGCATCTTTGAAAAGTGCAAAAACTGTGATTGCAGACCCTATTTATCGTACTATTGTTCAGACTGGCACTAAATTTGTGGCACTTCCACATGAAGCTTTCTCGGGAAGGCTTTATAGAAAAGATATTGTGGATTTGGTTGATAATGTGGAGATGCTGTTTAAGGAGAAGAAAGGTATTGATGTTTTATAGCTTAGAGTAATGGATAGGGTTTAAGAAAGGTGTAGTGGTATTTAAATGTATGAGTATAAGTATGTTAAAGCAACTTTAGGAGGTTTCTTTACTGAAGCAAATCACCATGAAATAATAGATAAACATGCTAAAGAGGGTTGGAAATTAACACAAGTATTGCCCATGTATTATAATTCTAATGGTAAGCCTACTGAATATGAAATTATATTTGAGCGAGAAATTGAAAAATAAAATTATACATTATGAACTTGAGTTGAATAAGTTTAACATTTCAATAAAAATAACCTGTATTTCATTACTTTAATTAATGAAATACAGGTTGCTTTTATATAGAATAAAGTTATGAAGTTTATTAAATATATATTCTGAATAAAGTTATAAATATAAAGTATAAGAATATTCTTTTCTTTGAATCTTCTCATACTCTTCATAAAATACGATTACACGAAATCAATAGACAAGTTGAGTTTTATGGTAAAATAAAAGATATAGAAGAAACTTTAGAGTAACGTTTTGTAAGATTTATACAATAGGGATTGTAATACCAACTTATGATGAGGGGTTTGATAAATTATATTACGTGAATATTGATAATAATTTTATTGCTGAGTAGTGACAGAATGAATCTTGAGTTATTAGGTGAGAAAAGGTATGCTTTATAGCCCTAAATTTATAGGTGATTATAAGACAGGTAAGGAGAGTGAAATTAAAATGAATTTTGAGATAACTGATGAAATTAAAGAACAAGATAAAGAAATTATTTTTAAGGGCTTATTGGAATATAATTTAGCGAGAATTGAAGATAAAAATCAAAAGGATTTAGGAATTTATTTACAAGACGAAATAGGAAAAAAAGTTGCAGGATTGATTGGAAACACACATGGAAATTGGCTGTTTGTGAAATTTTTGTGGGTAAGTGAAGGTCTACGAGGACAAAGTATTGGCAGCCAAATTTTAAAACAAGCAGAAGAAACAGCAAAAGAGAGAGGGTGTAAGTATGCGTTTTTGGATACCTTCAGTTTTCAGGCACCTATGTTTTATGAAAAATATGGATACAAGGAAGTGTTCGTATTGGAGGAGTATCCCATAACAGGAAAACGCTATTATTTTACCAAAACTCTTTAAATACAAAGACAAAATTTTCAGTTTATAGGTTTATTATTAAACTGAATTTAGTAAAAGTTATTAAGAGGATATAGGGAGAATTATGGATATTCAAAAAAGCACTATATTTTAAAAAATACAATTTACTATGGAGATATTTTTATCAAGCAGGTATCAGGATTTAAAAAGATTTCAACGTCAAAGTCAATTATTATTGATGAAAGCTTTAGATTCCTTCCAGAAAATGATAAAGCATATCTTTTAAGAGACAATCATGCAGCAACAGAGCCAGAACTTCTTTGGCTTGAGGAATACTTCTTCCATTAGAGGTTAAAATTCTCTATTCTATAATTTCAAATAATGAGAATTTGCAGAAAAACAAACTGGTAGGAAGCAAAGGGGAATTTCTTTCGATAAACGAATTATATGTGGAAAAAGGAATACTTGTTTTTTACAAAATTAAAAGGACACCTATCGGAATTTCTTTAACAAATAGACAGTTGACGAATTATTACAAAAAAGAGTGGATTTCCGAAGAAGGTGGTTCTAACTTTTATAATTTTGTTATTATTAAAGTATTGTGCAATGCCATTGCTACAAAGCTTAGATAAGTTGCACACAACCGAGTTGGGAGTTGGACGAATCAAAAAGAATCTTTTTTTGGATGTGAACGATGTAGTAAAATGGTGTAGGGAAAAAATACTAAACTCCGATGCCATAATAGTTAGAAGGGGAAAAAATTGGTATATAGACATAGATGATTGTGAAATAGCAGTTAATGAATATAGTTATACCATTATAACCGCGCATAAGATATAAAAATAGATTGGAATTCTCATAAAAGATTAAAAGAGAAAAGAATGGATTGAGTTACCCAAAGTATATAATAAAGAATTTGATATTGTATTTTGCACAGGAAACTCACTAGTACATTCTCCAGAAAATAAATCAAGAAAAGCTAATTTGAAAGCACTTTCAGAAATACTTAATTGTAATGGAACACTTGTAATTGAAAATCGTAATTGGGATAAGGTAATTAAAGAAAATAAGAGATTTACTGTTTATGATAAAATTTCATACAAGGGCATTGATTATATTCCATTATATCATTGGATGTTAAATGGAATGGAACAGAAAGCTAAGGTTGAGATACTATTGCAAGAGATAAATAAAAATGGAAGTGTTTCTTTATATAATAGTGAATTAACATTTACACCTTTTACTCATGAAAGTCTTATTAATATGATGAAAGATATAAATTTAGAAATTACAAAAGATACATATAATATAGATAATGATTGGTATTATTTATATGCCAAAAAAATTAAATAAGTTTATAAAATATCATATTATTTGAATGAATTTTACTGTGGAATTATAAAACCTAATAAGTTGAACAGGGAAGTAAATAAGTTCTATAAGGTTTTGGGAGTGGAAGAAAATTATAACCATGTGCAGGGAAGTGAAAGGAATGAATTTAATTTATGAAAGTATTGGTTAGTTCTTGTATTATAGGATGTAACTGCAAATATAATGGCGGCAACAACTTAAATTCAAGAGTAGTAGATTTTTTAAAAGATGAAGAAGTAATTGAAGTTTGTCCAGAGATGTTAGTTGGCATGAGTATTCCAAGAGCTTCTGCTGAAATAGTAGATGGATGTGTTACTGAATCTAATGGTAAAGATGTTGATAAGGAATATCGAAAAGGTGTTGAAATGGCTTTAGAAAAAATAAAGCAAGAAGATATTGATTTAGTAATTCTTCAGTCACGTAGTCCCACTTGTGGAGTTAACAGAATTTATGATGGTAGCTTTACAGGAAAGCTGATTAAATTTATACTGAAAATTTTTTATATTATGCAAAAGAGAGGTGCTTTAAATGATAAAACCAAAAAGATTGAAAAAAGGCGATAAAATTGCTATTGTTAGTCTTTCATGGGGAGGATTAGGAGATGACAATTTCATTCATAAATTCAAAATTGCAAAGGAAAGGCTTGAAAAAGATTTCGGATTAGAAGTAGTTTGTATGCCTCATGCATTAAAAGGCAGTGAGTTTGTAGCACAACACCCTGAACTAAGAGCAAAAGATTTAATGGATGCCTTTGAAGATAAGTCAGTTTCAGCTATTTTTTGTGCTATAGGTGGGGATGATACAATTCGAACTCTACCATATATTAATTTAGAAATAATAAAAACCAATCCGAAAATATTCATGGGATATTCAGATAGTACAGTTAATCATTTTATGATGTTTAAGGCAGGTCTTGTTTCATTCTACGGACCGTCAATAATGTGCGAATTTGGAGAGTATGTTCAAATATTTGATTATACTAAAAATGCTGTAAATGATATATTGTTTGGTGATTGGAGTAAATACAGGCTTTGTCCAAGTCCAGAATGGACAGATGACTGCATTTATTGGCAAGAAAGCAACATCAATACTCCACATACAATGAAAAAAGATACACATGGTTATGAAATTATTAATGGTAACGGAATCATAAAAGGGCAACTTTTAGGTGGATGTATTGATGTATTTATGATGACAAATGGCACAAAAATTTGGCCAACCTTAGAGGAATGGAAAAATTCAATACTTTTTATTGAAACAAGTGAGGATAAACCATCTCCTAATTTTATCAAATGGACTTTTAGAAATCTTGCTGCACAAGGAATATTAAGAGAAATAAACGGTATTATAGTTGGTAAACCGCAGGGTGAAAAATATTATGAAGAATACAAGACAGCTATTAATCAAGTTGTAGTAAAGGAAGAAAAACTATTAAATTTACCGATTTTTTATAACGTAAATTTTGGACATGCTAAACCAATAGGTATAATTCCATATGGTATTATAACAGAGTTAGATTGTAAACAAAAAACAATAACTTTTTTGGAAAGTCCAACAGTATAAGTCATTGCCTCAGAATGGTGCTAGGGACTACCTGAAATTTGCAAATATATAACATAATTTGGTAAATGAAATACAATAATATTTATAAAAAAATAAAACAAACGGTCTTATAAATTCATTGGTTTTAGAAATAATAGCAAATTCGATGCACTCATAAGTATCCTCGGAGCACAATATCATAAAGCTAACCTTCAATATTTTTACAAAATGTACTCTTATAGAAAGTTCAAATAAAATCATTAACTTTCTATAAGAGTAATTATCATTAATATTTGCCATACCTAGTGAAGATTTTTCTAATTCCACATATAAATGCATATTTTTATTTATTGAAATATCTACCCGTCTTTAATTAAGGATAAGATGATCAGATATTTTCTTGGAACTCTTATTTATTTAGTATAATAGTATCAATATTTTTAAAATCTAATGTTACCACAGCAGTATGAAATTCAATTTCAAAAAGTACTAAGTATTGTCCAACTTCCGCTACAGTATACTTATATTCAGGAATTTTTCTTATAAACTCATCAGCAACATCAAAAATTGTGCGAGAGCTTTTTTTAACAATTCCTTTTGCTTTAACATGTTCATTACCATGGTGAGGAATTGTAGTAAAAGCAATATTAGGAGTATTTTCAAACTCTTTTACCTTATTATTATCTTCAAAAGTAGTAAAGAACAAAATGTTTGTATTGCTGTCAAAATAAAAATTCACTATTCTGACATTTGGACAGTTATCTAGACTTGTTGCCAATGCAATTTCATTCTGTGCATCCATTATTCGTATAAAATCTTTTTTAGTTATCATAAATATTTCTCCTCTTTTTTCTATAATCATAGTATACTTTGAAAAGATGTCAAATGTTGATACCTTTTAATTTAAAATTAAATTTTATTAGTAAAGGAAATGGTTATGAATAAATCAGAAAGATTAAATGATATGATGCTATTTTTAAATGATAAAAATTCATTTAACTTAAATGATTTAATGGATAAGTATTCTATATCAAAGAGTACAGCTATAAGGGATGTAAAGGCATTAGAAACAATAGGTATGCCAATATACTCACAATCAGGTAGAAATGGATATTATGGCATTCTTCAAAATCGATTGCTTTCGCCTATAATATTTACAGTTGATGAAGTATTTGCTATGTATTTTTCAATGCTGACTTTAGGAGCATATGAAACAACTCCTTTTCATTTAAGTATAGAGAAATTGAAGAATAAATTTGAAAATTGTTTATCAACTGAAAAGGTGAAAATGCTACATAGAATGGAAAAAATATTTAGTTTAGGTGCTATTCAACATAATAATCATAGTTATTTTTTAAAAGACATTTTACAATTTGCTATGGAAGAAAGAGTTTGCGAAATTAAATATAGTAAAAAAGGTATTGAGAATAGATATATACTACAAATTTTTGATATTTCATCGGTATATGGTCAATGGTATGCTACTGGGTATAATTTTGAGACGGATAGTACACAAGTATTTCGATGTGATAAAGTGTTAGATGTTAAGGAAAGCACAAAGTATGAAGCAAAACCGTTTGTGGAATTTGTAAAGACTGCTGATACGCTATATAAAGCTCCTGATGCAACTGATTTTGAAATTGAAATATCAAAACAGGGAGTGGACTTATTTTATAAAGAACACTATCCTTCAATGAAACTTTATGTTGAGAAGGAAAGAAATTTTATTCGAGGTTTCTATAATAAAGGAGAAGAAGAATTTATTGCGACTTATTTAATTGGTTATAGTAAGAATATATTATTCATACAACCAATTAAATTAAAAGAGCTCATGATGAAAAAAATGGATATTTTGAAACAACACCTATTATCAAGATAGGGATGTACAAATAAACATAAATGTGGAGTATATAAATTCCAATTAGGATAATAATGGGTAGTTAAATGCTTTAAAGATCCCATTTAATAAAAGTTAGCAAGTGAAATAATAGTAAATTAATTTTAAGAGATAATCATGTAGCAACAGAGCCAGAACTTATTTGGTTTGAGGAATGTTTGAAACTTATAAGTCAGATATCCGTTAACAGTAACATAAACAACAGTATAGATTATGAAAAGGTAGAAAGTGAATTAAATATTAAACTTCCATTAGAAGTTAAAATTCTCTATTCTATAATTTCAAATAATGAGAATTTGCAGAAAAACAAACTGATAGAAAACAAAGAGGGATTTCTTTCAATAAATGAATTATATGTGGAAGAAGGAATACTTGTTTTTTACAAAATTAAAAGGACACCTGTCGGGATTTCTTTGACAAACAGACAGTTGATGAATTATCACAAAAAACAGTGGATTTGCGAAGAAGGTGGTTTTAACTTTTATAATTTCGTTAGTATGAAAGTGTTGTGTAATGCCATTAGTAGTATGGACTTTATAATTAGTGGAAAAGTATCTGGGAAATTAAGAACTGCACTGAATCCAAAGAAGATACTAAAAATATTAATGATGAACAGAATGAGATAATTATTAAAAGTTTGAAGTTATATTAAATACAAGATATGAGTCATTTTGCAAAAGCTAAAAGTTTAACAAACTATTATAAATAGTAAATTTGTTAGCAGGTTATTTTCAGGTAAGTATAGATTGTATTATAATATAATATTGACATATACGAAATTGAGGTGAAATATTATGGATAAATACACAGAAGAAGAGTTGGCGGAAGCGTTACAAGTTATATCTTCAATTATCGCTAATTGTGAAAAAATGAAGCCCAAATTTGAAGAGGGTACATCTCAGCATACATTGCTTAAGAATAGGATAAAAGCTTTATATATTTCAAAAGCATTAATATTAGATGAAGATGTTATGAAGCAATATACAAAAGAGGAACTGATAGATTCCATGCAGCCTGTAGTTTCAATTATCAATAAATGTGAAAAAGGACAGGCGAAATTTGAGAAAGGTACTTCTCATCACACTCGCTTTAATAAAATTATAAATGCTATGTACATTTCAAAAAGCTTAATAACAGAGGAGATTAGTAAATGAAGAGTGTAGGAGTAGATGGCTGTAAATCAGGTTGGTTTGCAGTATCCATATATGACAATGGGAAATGGGAATTACAAATCTTTAAAAGTGCTCGGGATTTACATAAGATTTACGCTGATTCAGATATTATTCTTATAGATATACCTATTGGGCTTAAAGACTCTGGAAAAGAAGAGCGATTATGTGATTTAAAAGCAAGAAAGTTATTGGGTCATGGTCGAGGATCAAGCGTATTTCCAGTACCATGCCGACAAGCAGTTTACTGTAAGACTTATGAAGAAGCACATAAGACAAATAAGGAAATATTGGAAAGGGGTCTATCCAAACAGACTTGGGGCATTGTTTCTAAAATTAGAGAGGTTGATGAATTTGTAGTAAACAATGAGTTTGTGGTAGGTAAGTTGAAGGAGTCTCATCCAGAGGTTTGTTTTTATGCTTTGAGTGGACAACCAATGAAATACAGCAAGAAATGTAAAGAAGGCGCAGATGAAAGAATTAATGTACTTCGAAAATTGTATAGAAATACTGATGAGATAATAAAGTATGCTTTAAATAATTACAAAAGAAAAGAAGTGGCATTAGATGATATTATTGATGCCCTTTGCTTATCCATTAGTGGGCTATACGGATTGGAAAATGGATTTGTAGTGCTTCCTGAATGTAGAGAAATAGACAACAAGAATATAGGTATGCAGATATTATTTGCATATAGTAAAGAATAGTTTTATTGAGAATAGGTGATAAAAGTGGATGATAATAAATCTGAATTATTGCAAGACTTAGATAAGTTGCACACAACCAAGTTGGGAGCTGAAAGAATTAAAAAGAATCTTTTTTTGGAGGTGGATGATGTAGTAAAATGGTGCAGTGACAAAATACTAAGCCCCTATGCTATAATAGTTAGAAAGGGTAAAAATTGGTATATAGACATAGATGATTGTAAAATAACGGTTAATGCATATAGTTATACAATTATTACCGCTCATAAGATAAAAAAATAGACTGGAATTCTTATAGAGATTAAACAAATAAGATTTAAATTTAAGGTTGAGTAATATAAATAGTAATCTGTAGAGGTGATTTTATGGTGTATAGAAAAAGTACTTTAGATGACTGCAGAGCCATCTATTCTCTAATATGCGGCATGGAAAATAAGAAACTTCCATATGACAAGTTTGAAAAAATCTACTATAAACAAATTAGTGACTGCTATTATTATTGCCTTGTCTGCGAACAGGATGGTATGGTAATTGGCGCTTTGAATATGCGATTTGAAGAGCAACTGCATCACGCAGAGGGGATAGCCGAAATTCTTGAATTTGCAGTTGCCACTGCATGTAGAAACATGGGCATTGGAAAAGAAATGTTTTCTCAAAGTTGTCAGATTGCAAAAGATAAGGGATGTTTACAAATCGAAGTGGACTGCAATCAATTGCGCAAAGATACGCATCGTTTTTATATGAGAGAAGGTATGCATAACTTTCATTTCAAATTTTCAAAGCAGCTAATTGGTGATAATGTGCCGGAGAATGCTTTGGGTAGATAAAAAAATATTAGTATAACCTTGGAGAAAATTAAAGTAATTGAAGTTTGTCCAGAGATTTTAGTGAGGATGAGTATTCCCAGAGCTTCTGCTGAAATAGTAGATGGATCTGTGAGGTGATTACATTGAGAGGTGTGAGTCTACTCAACTGTGGAGTAGTTGTTACTTTAGAATAAATAGCTACTGTATTAAAGTTAAAGCAAAGAGTACTAATATAATGTTTTTAGGAGAAGAATTGTGAAATTTAATGTTCTAATACCGGAATTATCAGTAACTAATATTGAATGTACAAAGCAATTTTATATATCTATTTTAGGTTTTAAAACAGAATATGAAAGAATAAACGAAAAGTTCATATTTTTATCTTATGGTGAAAGTCAGTTTATGTTTGAAGAAATTCATTCAGATGGATATTTATTGAGGTTTACAGATTAATAAGCAACAAAATCTAATTTAAGGTTAAGTAATATTAATAGTAAATTTGAAAGGAAGCTTTATTATGGGAGAATTATCAAAACTGCCTAATATCGGAAAGGAAATTGAAAGGCAGTTGAATGAAGTAGGTATATTTACTTATGATGAATTAAAAGATACTGGTACAGAAAAGGCATGGTTGAAAATACAGGAAATTGATGCTTCTGCGTGTATTCATAGATTGTTAGCATTGGAAGGTGCAATACATGGTGTTAAGAAAATTACGTTACCACAGGAACGTAAAGCAGAACTAAAAGATTTTTATAATTGGCATAAAAGGTAAATAGTAATTTGGTTCTATTAAAATAAATTTACATGGAATAAGGAGAGTAAATTATGGTTCAATCAGTTGTACATATTGCTTTAGTTGTAAAAGATTATGATGAAGCAATAGAGTTTTACACAAAAAAACTTCATTTTACACTAGTAGAAGATACCTACCAACCCGAGCAAGATAAAAGATGGGTAGTAGTATCTCCACCAGGTTCAAATGGAACAACAATATTACTTGCAAGAGCATCTAAGCCTGAACAAGAGTCTTTTGTAGGAAATCAAGCAGGTGGAAGAGTTTTTCTTTTCTTAGGAACTGATGATTTTTGGCGTGATTATAATGAAATGAAAAAAATAGGTATAGAATTTGTTAGGGAACCTAAAGAACAAGATTATGGAACAGTTGCAGTATTTAAAGATTTGTATGGGAATCTGTGGGACTTAGTCGAGTTTAATGATAATCATCCAATGTCTAAAAGAGTTAAATAGGTTTTCAATTTGCAGAACAGATTAAATTAATTTTATTTACCATTAGCAACTTTAGAAGATGTAACACCTATGGCAGATATTAGATGGTATGAGCAGAGCTATACTCTAGGAAAAAAACAGGTTTATAATAATAAAATTATGAATCACAGTTGCAATTGGTAAAGTTATAAAAATAGCAGATAACATTTTTTTAAAGTTATCTGCTATTTCGATACTTACAAATTTAAGCAATTTTAAGATGCAAACTTGTTATTAATATTGCTTAGCGTTACTATAGTGAAGTGAATTTTATTTAGTCACAGGTTTAGCAGAATCTTGACCTAAAATTAGCTTACAAAATAATTCATTTGTCTTTGCAAGTATAAAGGAAAGAACCATACCATATCCAAAAAATGCAACCAAATGAATTGGGCCAATTGGTGAAACGTTAGAAGGTTTTATTAAGAAAGTGAAAAGTGATTCTATGAATCCTAATAATACACAAGGTACTATTCCGAAAGGAGTTTTGTCTAAAAAAATTGGATGGATAGCTAATATTGCGAAGATTATAACTGTAGTTAATATACCAAAAACCATTGCAATAGGGTAACTAGACATCAATCCTGCGAAATAAAAGAATACTAATCCCCATAAAGCACCGCATAGGAAACTTAAAAACATAGCTGGCAGTATCTTGCAGTTTCCTCCTAAGGAGAAAAACAATACTATTAGAACCAGTTATCCTTTTCTTCCTTATATACATTAGGAAGAATGCTAGCTAGATTTGAAAATTCCTTAACATTGTGGTTTAATAGACAAACTGGTCCAAGGGCAGGAATCTTAAATCCATCTGGAATACACTTAACTGGCTTGCCATCAATAATTTGCCACCCAAACCAAAAACGTGAACGTAGTTCAGAGCCTCCTTCTACAGGGCGTAAAAAGTGTGTCATAACTACAGGTACATCGGGCATATCTCCACTTCCAATAACTTGTACATTTGCACAGATAAGTGAATTACATGCTTTTGTACCAATCTTACTCATATCGTAGCCAAGATCAGAGGGTTTTTTAAAGTTGATACTAAGCAAATCAATATTACCGGTACCAATATCTTCCCAGATATTATGCACACTATCCCAGTGGCGTTGCTGCATAGATAAGCTCATATCTCTTGAATGAGTTGGATCTTCTAAATATACATCGTAATGATCTTCGTTATCCCAGATTGCATAACGAAGACGATCAAGTGGGTGCCAAGCAAACCACCAATCAAACATTTCCCCATCTACATTAGGAAAAAATGTGCGATTGGCTATTAATGCTGTACCATCTTCTAGTAACCACCATCCAAACTCTCCAGGCAAATCACCAGGGTTGAATAAATCATTTCTGTCATGAATACGTAGTGCTGCAGCATTATCGTAAGGATTCGTAGTGATTAGGTCATACTTTTCTTTTGAACCTAAAGCACAGTCCTGCAGATAATACTTAAAGTAGCTTTTCTCCCGATCAATGTTTCTTACTGGAACTTTTTTTATCATTTTTCTTTCCTCCCGTTATTTTATTTATGTAAATGACCTCAAATTTAATATATTACGAGGCATTTATATAAATATTTAGAATAGCAAAAACTATGCCAATTAAGAAAACGTTGTCAAAGCTTGGTTATATCTTGTTGCTTTTTAAACATAATAAGCCTAATGATGTCTATATTTTATACAAGTGTATAATCTAATGTGTAAAAGCTTATACATTTTTATTGACGTTAAAAGATTTAAAACATAAACTTATAGAATAAGGAGGGATATGCAATGTATTTTGACTTTACTTTAGAGGAGATTAATACTCGCAACGGCATATTAGATAAATTGTTAGATACTGCCTTTGATGCTGCCGTTATTATTGATGAGAACGGACATTTTATTCATTGCAGTAGAGGGTCCTTAGAACTCACTAATTTAAAAAGGGAAGAAGTTATAGGGCAGCATTATAGCTGTATTGATGCTAAATCACCATTTGAAAGTGTCTTAAACACTGGTAAACATCAAACAGGAGTTATGGTTGTTATTAATGGAAGGAAGTGTATGACGAATCTATTTCCTATTATTTCAGATGGTAAAGTTATAGGAGTAATTGGAGTAGTTCTTTTTAGAAATCTTAATAATTTAAAAAATATATTAGCTAATATGACAAAATCTACTGAATCCCAATTTAAAGATATATATGATGTGCTAGCTAGAGTAGATTCTAACTATACTTTTAATGACTATATTGGCAAAAGCTCTGTTGTTAAAAATATGTTGGAGGAATGCAGAATGGCTTCTAAAACACTTTATCCAGTTTTAATAATTGGTGAAACAGGCACAGGAAAAGAGATTTTAGCTAGTGGCTTTCATTCAGAAAATATGAAAGCTGTTACCCCTTTTGTAAAAATAAACTGCACAGCTATTCCAGATGATTTACTGGAGTCTGAGTTGTTCGGATATGAAAAAGGAGCTTTTACTGGTGCGGTAGCTGCCAAGAAAGGAAAATTTGAACTAGCTGCAGGCGGAACTGTGCTTTTAGATGAAATTGGTGATATGAATTTGCGATTACAGAGCAAATTGCTTAGAGTATTAGAAGAGAAGGAATATGAGAGAATTGGAGGTAATAAGCTGCTACCATTAAACGCTAGAATAATTGCTTCAACTAATCGAAATCTTAAGGAACTCTGCGGTCAAGGTAAATTTCGACAAGATTTGTATTATAGGCTAAACACAATAGAAATTAAAGTACCACCTTTACGTGCTCGAAAAGAAGACATACCTATTCTGGTTAAGCATTTTATTGACAAAGGTCAGCTAAACATAAGTTTTTCAGATGAGTCCTTAGAAACATTATATCAATATAACTGGCCAGGAAATGTACGTGAGTTACGAAATGTAGTTAATCGTCTTAGTGTAAATTATAATAATAAGCAAGTAAGTCCAGATAACATATTGAGAATCATTGAGCCAGATCTGAATCTTTATCATCATAATTCTGACAGTACATTTCCGCAGAATAAATTGAATCAAATGGCAATAGGAAGTTCATTTGAAGCTCATGAAAAGCAACTAATCATAAATACATTGGAAAACTGCAGCTATAATATTTCTAGTGCTGCTAAAGAACTTAAGATTTGCAGATCTACACTTTATAATAAGATAAAAAGATATGGTATAACCCTAGATAAAGCTGTGAAAGTAAGAGAAAATTAGATCAAAGTAATAATAAAATATTGAACAGATTAAATTAATTTAGTGAGTATATATTGTTTGGAAAACACGATACAAATAGGGGGGAGAATTTATGTTTACTAAAAATGAGATATTAAATATTGCAAAAAAACAACTATCTTTAGATTTTAGCTGTGAGATTGAAGATCTAGAGAAAAATGAAAGCACTGTGGTTGAGAAACAATATAAAATAGGAAGAAGACTATACAATAATGATGGTTGTTTACTTAAGATTCTCTGTTTTGGAAGAAGAGCTGTGGTTTCTACTACACCAGAAATTATGCCTTGGTTTGAAGAAAAATTAAAGGATTATGATGCTAATTGGTTATTTCTATTTCCTGTACTTAGGAATATAGACAAAATACTTCAAGATTTTGGACATGAGGTAGCTGATATTCATCATTTTTATTTACCATTAGCAACTTTAGAAGAGGTAGAGCCTATCACAGATGTTAGATGGTATGAGCAGGATGATATTATTCAATTTAAAGACGATGATAGATTTGATGAAGCTTTTGCTTTTAATGATAATTATCCAGATGTTTTAGCTATTGCTGCTTTAAATGGAGATGAGATTATTGGTATGGCAGGGGCAAGCTGTGATGGTAAAGATATGTGGCAGATTGGTATTAACGTTATGGAAGGTTACCGTGGAAAAGGGATAGCCACAAATTTAGTTTCTTTATTAAAGAATGAAATTATTGAGAGAGGAAAAGTTCCATTTTATAGTACTATTGAATCTAATATATATTCTCAAGGTGTTGCCATTAAATCAGGATTTATACCAGTGTGGGTGGAGTTATACTCTAGGAAGAAAATATGATTATGATAAATTACAATTTGATTAATTTGGCAAATTTAAAAAAACATGATATGTTAAACTAAAAAATATTAAGTAGTTTGGGTGAACACCTACCGCAGACAAAGGTTTTTGTTTGTGGTTTTTTTTTATTTTAGGAGGTATATTATGATTAATTTATTTTGGCCTATTATTATTGTCGTAGCAGCAAACACTATATATAATATCAGTGCAAAATTAACGCCTAGTGAAGTACATCCTTTAGCATCACTTTCTATAACCTATTTTACTGCTGCTTTATTGTCTATACTATTATTTTTTATTACAAGTGAGAACAAAAATGTAATTACTGAAATTCAAAAATCAAATTGGACTGCTGTAGTTTTGGGTTTATCAATCGTTGCACTTGAATTTGGGTATATTTACATTTACAGAGTTGGTTGGAATGTTAGCACAGGTTCACTTGTAGCAAATATAAGCTTGGCCTGCGTTTTGTTGATTGTTGGTGTCTTTATATATAAGGAGAATATTTCTTTCCATCAGATTTTGGGAATGGTTTTATGTGCCGTTGGTCTATTATTAGTAACTAAGTAGTTGAAAAATCATAATCAACTACATAAGTTTTTCTTTGCCTCTCTTCTAGAATTTTAATAGTAGGATCATAAAAACAGTCTTTCAAGCACTAAAAACTGTACATTATGCAAGATATATTGTAATAAAATTTACCAGCTTATATAATGAAATTAACCTAGGAAAAGGAAAATAAATCGCTAGTGGAGAGAATATATGATTAATATTGCAATATGTGATGATGATAAAAATATTATAAATCAAATTGAAAAGTATATAGATGATTATGAAGGAGGCAGGTGTGCAATAAGTACCTATAGCTGTGGGGAAGAATTACTAAGCGAAAGAAAGAATTTTCATGTAATATTTTTAGATATTGATATGACAGGAATAGATGGAATTGAAACTGCAAAAAGAATAAGAAGCTATGATAAGACTGTAAAAATAATTTATATTACAAGCTTTAACGATTATGTAAATTTGGCTTTTGAGGTTCATGCTTTTGGATATTTGAACAAGCCTATTAAAAAAGAGCAAATTTATACCCAACTAAATGAGGCTATAATCTATTCTAAAGAGGAAGAAGAAAAGGAATTAATAGAATTTATAACAGCAGAGGGAGTTGTCCGATTAGCTCCTAAGGATATATATTATTTTGAGTATGCAAATCGTAGAGTTAAGCTTAAAACATTAGATAAGGTTTATACCTTAAAGGAAAACATAACCACCATTGCAAATAATATGAATAAATATGATTTTCTAATGCCCCATAAGAGTTTTACTATAAACCTGTTTTATGTAAAATCCATAAAGGGATATGACATTTTTATGATGGATGGCGCTGTTATACCTCTTTCTCAAAAGAAGTCAGCAGAATTTAGAGATAAATTTAATATGTTTTTAGAAAATCATATAAAAAATATGTAAGGTGGGGCTTTTATGGTTAACAATTCAATTGCAATTTTAGTGCAGATAATAACCTTTCTATTAGGGCTATTTTCTACTTATATAATTTTTGATTTTATGAGTAGGCTTGGAAGAACCCTATATTATAAAAAATATTTTTATGTAATAGGATATATAGGGTTTACTTTCATAATTTTTTTATCCAAGATGTTCTGCGGTGAACTTTTAAATTTATTTATAACTTTAGCTGCAACCTCTGCAGTTGGATATTTTCTTTATAACAATAAGAAAATTTACATTTTTTATTATAGTATGTACATTGTATTTTTAGCTGTTTTTCAGATAATAGTGGCTTCCTTATTTCAATTTATTTGTTTGAAGTTTAATATTAATTTTTATAACACTGATATATTGATTTTAACAGTTTCAACAGTAATGCAATTTGCAAATCTTAGTGCTTCAAGATTATTTATAATATTCTATAAAAAGAAAAAAATTGAGAGAATAACTCCCATGCAATATTTGAATTTTTTAGTACTGCCTGTATTTAGTATTTTTTATATTACTACATTAATGATGTATATTCAGGTGTATTTATCTATGGAAGACATAATCTTATTGTTAGCAAATGTTGTTTCAATTATTGTTTTAAATATATTCATTACCAATATTTTTGGGTCAATATCTAAAAATAATGAACTGAAAAGTGAGCTGCAGCTTTATGAACAGCAAGCTAAAATTCAGTATGAATATTATACTTCTTTAGAAAGTAAATATAAGAATTCAAGAAAAATTATCCACGATATGAAAAATCATTTGCAAACTATAGAGCATTTATATCAGCTTCAAGAAAATGAAAAAGCTCAAAGATACACAGAGGATATGTATAAAATGTTTGATAAATTTATTCATAAATGTTATACAAGCAATAAAGTATTAAACATAATAATTAATGACAAAGTGCAGAGAGCTGAGAGTTTTGAGGTAGAACTAAATTGCAAAATAGGAGATGTAGATCTGGACTTTATTAAGGATATAGATTTAACTACTATATTTTCAAATCTTCTAGATAATGCCATAGAAGGGGCAAAAGCTGCAGCTGAAGAGAAAAATACGCTGTTAAAAGTTGATAGCTTTAATGATTTTATTGTAATAAATATAACTAATTCTATTAATAAACCACCTGTAAAAGGTGATTATACTTTTAAATCAACGAAAAAAAATCATAAAGGTTTAGGTTTACAAAATGTAAGAATGGCATTAGAGAAATATGAAGGAACCATGAGAATAGACTATGATGAAAAAAACTTTAAAGTTAATATAGTTATTCCGAGTAATTAGCTGAAATTTTTTACGAGGAGATGATATTATGAGATTCTCGTCATTAACAATATGTTTTATTATAAATATCATTATATGTTTTGGAATACCAATAGGGTATCTTATTTACCTTATAGCAGCTAAAAAAAGAGGAATAAAATCATTTTTTATAGGTGTTTTGGTATTTTTAATATCTCAAGTATTTTTGAGGCTGCCAATTATTCAATATATATTACCTAAGATGGAATGGTACAGCATCATGACAGTATTACACCCCATAAGCTACTGTATATTTTTAGGTGCTACCGCTGGTTTATTTGAAGAAGTGGGAAGATTCTTAGGTTTTAAATTAGCTCTTAAGAAAAATAGAAGTTGGTTTGATGGACTTTCTTTTGGAATGGGACATGGCGGCATAGAAGCTATGATTATATCAGGTGCTTCTAGTGTACAAAATTTACTTATATTAATTTCTCTTAATAAAGGAAGTTATGATAGTAGTAAATATGGCCTCAGCGAGGAACGTGTTAGAGCATTATTTGAAACAACAAACAGCATGAATGTATTATTTGGGGGTATTGAAAGAATATTTGCCATCCTTCTTCATATTGGACTAACCTTATTGATTCTATATGGAATTAACAAGGGAAAGAAGCGTTATCTAGGTTTAGCCATACTAATTCATGGAGCTATAGATTCTAGTCTTGCTATTTTTATGAATTTAGGTTTTAGTGTATATTTAGTTGAGCTTTTGTGTGGAATCTATGCTGCAGTGCTATTAATTTTCTCAATAAAAATAAAAAGACAATTTAAAGGAGAGGTAGATAAAGGTGAAGAGATTATATAAAGTTTTATTAATAATTTTATGTATTACCATGCTTGGAGGCTGTGGTGCTAAAAAATTAAGCAGTGCTTATAGCGAGGATAAGTTAAAGGCTGCTTCAGAGGAGATTATAAATGATTTAAACAATGAAAAATATGATGATGTTGTAGCCAAACTAAATAAAGACTTAAAGAAGGACTTACCTGCAAGTAAATTAAAGGAAGTATGCTCTAATTTCAAAAACTTAGGAAAGTACGACTCTATATCCAAGATAGTTTTTCAAGAGGAAAAAGATTATGTGGTAGTCATATCAATAGCTAAATATGAAAAGGGTAAGGTTCAATTTACATTATCCTTTAACAAAAACATGGAGTTAGTTGGCATTTATATGAAATAGACCTATAAATGCTTTGATATATTTGAGATGTTGGAGGAATATGAAATGTTTCCAAATAAAGAAGTAGCAGAAGAGGAATTAAGGATAGCTGGACAATTAAATCAAGGACCGTGGATAAAGCATTCTATTAAAGAAACTACATTTAAGGATATACCATTATAAAATTAATGATTACCATTATTATTGTCGTGTTTGAGAACAGGACGGTATGGTAATCCATGCTTTGAACATGTTATTGAATAAATATATATTGTAATATTGAAAGGGGCTGTCGCAATAACATCTAAGGCAGGCACTTAACTCATACTCCGGGAGATATTTACATTCTTCCATCACAATAAATACTTTTGATAAGTCTAAAGCACAGTGTTTAGAAAATCTAAGAATCATTTATAAACTCGTACCTCAAACATATAAATAATTCTAAGATTTTCTAAAATACTGTGCTAAGACTTATAGCAAAAGTATTTAATGTGACTTGCAGAATATAAATATCTCCCTGCGTATGAGTTAAGTGCCTGGTTTGGATATCTTATTGCGACAGCCCCATTTTTGTTTATAATAAGGATATAAATATGTTTTGCAAATGGTAATATACTTCAGAATATATAAAAAGATAACCACACTAAAGTATAATAAAGTACAATAAAGTTAAATAAAATACAATAAAATGCTTGACGATTGCAAAAAATGTTATTATAATTTGATCATAGATTAATTTTGAAGGGATAGATTTTTTATGGAGAATCAATTTTATACAATAGATAAAATTGCAGAAATATTAGGTCTGCATCACAAAACTATTAGAAAGTTTATAACAGAAGGTAAGCTTGCAGCAAGTAAAGTCGGAAAGCAATGGAGAATTTCAGGTCATGATTTAAGTATTTTTATGGAAAAAAACAATGTTAATATAAGTGATGAAAAGATTAGTGAAGAGTCAAATATTGATTTTGTTACTAATGGAGAAGTAAAAGATAATATAAAGCAAAAGGTAAATGTGTCTACTGTTGTGGATATTAATGATGTAGATAAGGAAGAATATTTTAGAATATCAAATACTCTTATAGCACTAATGAATTGTAAAGATTCTAAAATAGGAAAATCCACAATTAATATGAAATATGATGAAAAGGTAAATAGATTAAGAGTTTTATTATGGGGAAATATAAGCTTTATTGAAGAGATGCTAAGTTCAATTTCTATGCTTGTGGAACAAACTAAAGGAGAGTGAATACTTTGAATTACAGAGTAGTAGATAAAAATAACAATAAATATATTGAATTTGCTTCTGATTTTAAGAAACTTTCTTCAGAGCAAGATGTGGTGGATTGCATATCTATATGTATGGAAAATGACGTTTATAAAATAATACTGCGTTCTAATGTATTATCTGAAGATTTTTTTAATCTTAAAACTGGACTCGCAGGTATTGCATTGCAAAAATTTATAAACTACCACGTAAAAGTTGCTGTTATTATTGAAGAGGTCGAAAAGCTTAATGATAGATTTAAAGAAATGATTATGGAAGCTAACAAAGGAAATCATTTCAGAACATTTAAGAATATTCAGGATGCTGAAGCTTGGATTTCAAATTGATGACACTAAGGAGAAAGGTATAGATAAGTTATATTACAAAGTTAATGGGAATCAGCCTATACCAGAAGAAATGTTAAAATATCAGAAGCTTATAGGAAAGAGCTTTAATTATAGGCGAGAGACAATTCCTATATTTTCTGATAATGAATTAAAATTATTAACCATGCCAACTGTACTATTTGTAGGAGCAAAAGATATAATGCTCTATTCAGATAAGACTGCAAGACGTTTAGGAGGGTTACTTCCACATGCAGAAATAAATATTATAGCTGAAGCTGGTCATTCTAATGTTAGTGATGTAAATAAAATAATAGCGTGGTTAAATTTTAATAGTTAGTGATATTGAATTATAAAAACAAAAGTTTACGTTATACCCGTTACGGAGAATCTCTTTTGTTTTTCTTTTAAGTGAATGAAGAGCCTTCAACAGGTGAGGATTCTTCATTTTCGCTTCTAAAGAAGTGTTCTTGTATTTCTTCATCGAACTTGAGATTAACATTGTTGATTGCTCTGTCTAGGTTAATGACTATATCCTTAATGATAAGTTGTAAGAGATCCTGTAAAATCACCACAGTTTGTAAATTGAAAAATTATGATGAAACAACACAGTTCCTTCCTTGACCTTTTCCTTTATATAATGCATCGTCTGCTTTTTTTATTGTATCATCAATCATTTCATAATCTTCATTAGCGGTTACCCCAAAGGACAATGTAAGTGATACTTGAATTCCATTATACTCAATAATTTCTTCTTCAATAATTTTCCTGATTTTATCCGCCAGTATGCTGGCATTCACGATTTCTGTTTCTGGAAGCAAGATAAGAAATTCCTCTCCTCCCCACCTGGATACAAAACCTCGTTCTTGAACCGCATCTCGTAAGTTTTGGGATACTACTTTCAGCACTTGATCTCCGCAGTCATGTCCGAAGTTATCATTTATCTTTTTAAAATAATCTATATCTGCAATGATAATTGAAAATTTGTTTTTAGTTTTTTTATAATTTATAAGCTCATTTTCAAGTTTTTCCATAATATATCTCCGGTTGTATAGCCCAGTTAATGAATCCGTTTTTGAAATCAACTCTAACCTCTCCATGTTGCATTGCATGGAAACTATTTGAGATGCTGAAAATATTCCTACAAATACAAGTACATATCCCACGATTATGAATGATAAAAACAATATCATATCATATATAGAATTAAAATTTCTTAAATGTGCAATGTGTGTGGGTGTCGTAAAGTTAGTAATTAACAATAAAAAGGCAATAACTGGGTATAAAGACATATACCTTATGGTTTTATCAGACACTAAGTTAAGAATTGCTTTGTAATGTTTACCTATCCCAAAATAAGCAGCTAATAAGAATAAAATATTAATAAAATTTCTGAAAATATATATAAGGTTTTGAGTATAATTAATATCATCAATACCTGAAACTAATTCTGCGAATGGTGTAGCAATAAAAAGTGCAATTGTAGAGAACAGCCAAATACTAAAGAAAGTAAATACTTTTTTTGACAGGGACTCTTCAAAAACTAAGTTTAGATATACTATGTAAAAAAAGGAGATAAAATACAGAATAACCTTTACGATTCCCTCGTTATCTGTATATCCTGTCAAATAAATACCATTTAAAAAAATAAATAATGTATTTAATATAAAAGCAACTATACAGAATCTTATTGTTTTTTTTCTTGTAAGCAGGCTGTGAGCTGTTAAAACGAAAAAAAGGATTGTGAAAAACGAGGATATTCTATAAGTAAACATCGTATCTACTCCTCCCACTTTTATTATATCATATGAAATTTTTAAATAACAGGCTTATAATTTGCGCTTATTATGTGTATTATAGGAACAGATGTCACTTCATAGAGAATGTGTTTCACCCATATCTAAAAAAGAGGTTAAACTACAACCGGTTCCGACTAAAAGGAGGAAGGAGAATATGTATGAACTCATATGTGCTTAGCTTTCAGGAAATTGACAAAACAAAGCTTTCCATGGTTGGAGGTAAAGGCGCCAACCTAGGCGAATTATCCAAGATCGAAAAAATCCTAGTACCAGAAGGCTTTTGTGTTACCACAGAAGCCTATAAAAAGATAACTGAAAATAATGAGGAGCTTAATGGTTTATTAGATGAGTTATCGCATCTTAGAGTAGAAGATAGAGAAAAAATTGGTGAAGTTAGCAAGAAAGTTCGCATAGTCATTGAAAGAATAGCTATTTCTAAGGATATAGCAGAAGAGATAGCCACTTTTCTCACAAAGTTTGGTGAAAAAGATGGCTATGCCGTGCGTTCCAGCGCGACTGCAGAGGATTTACCAACAGCCTCCTTTGCAGGCCAGCAGGATACGTATTTGAACGTTATCGGAAGGGAGGCAATCCTAAAGCATATCAGCAAGTGCTGGGCATCGCTATTTACCGAAAGGGCAGTAACTTACCGCCTTCAAAATGGCTTCGATCACCGTAAAGTACACCTGTCTGTGGTTGTTCAGAAGATGGTGTTCCCAGAGGTGGCAGGGGTTTTGTTTACTGCCGATCCTGTAACTTCTAATAGAAAGGTGTTATCCATTGATGCCAGCTTCGGCCTTGGTGAGGCCCTGGTCTCTGGCTTTGTGAATGCTGATATCTATAAAGTGCAGAGCGGCAAGGCGATAGGCAAGAAGATATCCACCAAGAAGCTAGCTATTTATGCCTTAAAGAAAGGTGGTACGAAACAACAGGAGATTGAGCCTGAGATGCAGAATAGGCAAGCACTGACAGATGAGCAGATTTTGAGCCTTACGCTCATGGGCAGAAAGGTCGAAGAGCATTTCGGCTGTCCTCAGGACATAGAATGGTGTTTGGCTCAAGATACATTTTATATTGTCCAGAGTCGTCCAATCACTACTTTATACCCAATCCCAGAAGCGAAGGATGAAGAAAATCACGTCTATTTATCCGTGGGTCATCAACAAATGATGACAGACCCCTTGAAACCACTAGGAATGTCTTTAATGGAGTTAATATCTTTTGGACACAGGTTTAAAGCTGGGGGAAGATTGTTTGTTGATGTGGCACAAATGCTGGCTTCACCTGATAGCAGAAAAATGTTATTAAATAACATGGGGCAACACGATCCTCTCATGAAAGATGCACTTATGACCATAATAGAGCGAGATTTCATAAAGTGTTTACCAAATGATAAGAAAGAGAAGAGTTTTGGTAATGTTAATAAAAGTGTACCACCTACGGATACTCAAGCACAAATCGAAAGTAATCCATCAATCGTTTCTGATTTAATTAAGAAGAGCCAAACATCGATAGAAGAGTTAAAACAAAAAATACAAACCAAATCAGGATTAGATTTAATTGATTTTATTCTAAAAGATATAAATGAGTTAAAGAAGATTTTATTTGACCCACAAAGTACAGCTGTATTTATGGCTGCTATAAATGCTTCACATTGGATCAATGAAAAAATGATGGAGTGGTTAGGTGAAAAAAACGTAGCAGACACGCTTTCTCAATCTGTACCAAACAATATTACTTCGAAAATGGGTCTAGAGCTATTGGATGTTGCAGATGTGATTCGTCCTTATCCAGAAATAATTGATTATTTACAACATGTAAAAGATGATAACTTTTTGGAGAAAATAGTTAAAATTGATGGTGGACAGGAGACTAGGAATGCAATCTTGTCTTATTTGAGCAAATACGGAATGAGATGCAGCGGAGAAATCGATATAACTAGAACCCGCTTAAGCGAAAAACCAATTACACTTGTTCCCATGATTCTCAATAATATAAAAAACTTTGAGCCTAATGCTGGAAATAGGAAATTTGAGCAAGGGAAACAGGAAGCTTTGAAAAAAGAACAAGAGTTATTAGAAAGGCTGAAGCAATTGCCGGATGGAGAACAAAAGGCCAAAGAGACAAAACGAATGATTGACCTGATCCGGAATTTTATAGGTTATCGTGAATATCCAAAATACGGAATGGTTAATCGCTACTTTGTTTATAAGCAGGCTTTGATGAAGGAAGCCGAACGACTGGTGCAAGAAGGTGTTATTCATGAAAAAGAAGATATTTACTATCTAACTTTTGAAGAACTTCGGGAAGTTGTGCACACAAAAAAACTGGATTACCACATCATCAATAAACGAAAAGATGAGCATAAATTATATGAAAAACTAACTCTCCCACGGGTTATCACTTCTGATGGTGAAACACTCTCCGGTGAGTACAAACGAGAAAATTTTCCAGCGGGCGCTATTGCAGGTTTTCCTGTTTCTTCTGGAGTTATAGAGGGGCGTGCGCGTGTCATCTTAAACATGGAAGATGCTGATCTAGAAAATGGAGATATATTAGTCACCTCTTTTACTGACCCTAGCTGGACACCGTTGTTTGTATCTATAAAGGGCCTAGTCACCGAAGTTGGTGGACTGATGACCCATGGAGTAGTTATCGCACGTGAATATGGCTTACCAGCAGTTGTTGGAGTAGAAAATGCTACCAGACTGATAAAAGATGGGCAGCGTATTCGCGTGAATGGAACAGAAGGGTATGTAGAAATCCTATAATGGGGAAGATGTTGTCTTTCTCCTGGGGAATTAAATAAAAGATGAAAGCTAGAAAGGCTTCCCAATAAGGGGTGCCTTTTCATATGTGATGGATAACAAATGTGTTAAGGATACACAAAAATATATTAAGGAGTTAAAGATCAAAACTCCAACGCATAACCAACTTGTCAAAAATTTATCTGGAGGTAATCAGCAAAAGGTTATTGAATTAGTGGCTTTAGGCGTTTTGTACTTGTTCTTTGGTATTTTTGGTTCGAATTTTTTAACTAGTAGTACACTAATTATTATAATTGAATTAATATAGACATCCACGTCCGACACTTAACTTATGCGACCGGATATATTTACATTCTTCCAACACGATAAATACTTTTGACAAGTCTAAAGCCCATATTTTTAAAAAAGCTAAGACTTGTAGCAAAAGTATTTAAATGTGTCTTCCAGAATGTAAATATATCCCTGAGTATAAGTTAAGTGTCTGGGGTGGTTATCTA
>NZ_JAEEGC010000033.1 GCF_019207025.1 Clostridium thailandense
AAAAATTTTGCGTCGCATAATTTTTATGATACTATTTTAAAAGTCCATAATTTTTTAATTCTTTTTTTAGAATCTCTAGATTTGAATCAACCATATCACACAGTGGAAGCCTTAAGTTTCCAACATTCATACCTAAAAGATTCATAGCCGTTTTTACAGGGATAGGATTTGTCTCTATGAATAATGCATTAGTTAAAGCTAAAGAATCTAATTGTAATTTTAAAGCTTCTTTAGTCTTACCAGCAAGGAATAATTCACACATATCATGAGTATCCTTAGGGATTACATTTGCAAGCACAGATATAACGCCTACGCCGCCTAAAGAAAGTATAGGAATTATCTGATCATCATTTCCAGAGTATATATCAAGTCTGTCCCCACACAATGCTTTAATTTCAGCTATTTGGCTTATGTTTCCGCTAGCTTCTTTAACAGCAACTATATTATCGAACTGACATAGCTCCTTCAAAGTTTTTGGAGTAATATTCATACCTGTTCTTCCAGGAACATTGTATACAATTATAGGAGCTTTAACACTTGTAGCAATAGCTTTAAAGTGTTCTACAAGTCCCTTTTGGGTGGTTTTGTTGTAGTAAGGAGTTATTACTAAAAGTCCGTCCACTCCTATGCTTTCAGCCCATTTACTCATATTTATTGATGCAGCAGTATTGTTTGTTCCTGTGCCTGCTATTACAGGAATTCTTTTATTTACTACATCAACTGCGAATTTTATTGCTTCTTTTCTCTCTTGTTCAGTCATTGTAGATCCTTCGCCAGTAGTACCGCAAACTATTACAGCATCTGTACCAGATTTAATATGCCACTCGAGTAATTCTTCTAATTTTTTAAAATCCACTCCACTTTCGTTAAATGGGGTTACTATAGCAACACCGGAACATTTAAATAAACTCATACAAAACACCTCAATTAAAAATATTTTTATACATTATAATTATATTAAAATTCAGCATAAATTATTTGGCATTATTTTCACTAATCATATATTCAGCTATTTGGATTGCATTGGAAGCAGCACCTTTACGTATATTATCAGCAACAACCCATAAGTTTAGTCCATTATCTAAACTGAAGTCTCTTCTGATTCTTCCAACATAAACCTCATCATGTCCTGCGGCATCTATTGGAAGTGGATAAACAAGGTTTTTAACATCATCTTTTAAAACTATTCCATTTGCATTTTTATATAGTTCAAATACATCAGCTAATTCAAATTGATTTTTTAATTCAACATTTATGCTTTCGCTGTGACCATATACTACAGGAACTCTTACTGTAGTAGCTGTGATTTTTAGGCTATCATCATGTAGTATTTTTTGAGTTTCATTAATCATTTTCATTTCTTCTTTAGTGTATCCATTGTCAAGGAATACATCTATATGAGGAAGAACATTGCCAGCTATAGCATAAGGGAATTTTTTTGGTGGATTTCCTTTGTAGCCCTCAAGTAAATCATTGTAACCACTCATTCCAGCTCCAGATACAGCTTGATAAGTTGAATATATTATTCTATTTATTCCGTATTTATCGTGTAAAGGCTTTAAGGCAACTACAGCTTGTATTGTTGAACAATTAGGATTTGCAATTATTCCTTTATGCCATTTAGTATCTTCAGGATTTACTTCAGGAACAACTAAAGGTACTTCAGGGTCCATTCTCCATGCGCTACTATTATCTATAACAGTAGCATTATATTTGGCAAATATAGGAGCAAATTCTTTACTTACATCTCCACCGGCGGAAAATAATGCAAATTCTATTTTCTTATTTTTGATGTTATCTTCTTTTAATTCTTCAACAGTGACATCTGTATCCTTAAATTTTAATACTTTTCCAGCAGATCTTGCAGATGCAAAAAAATAAATTTCATTTACTGGAAAATCTCTTTCTTGTAATACTTCGATAAACTTTCTTCCAACCATTCCTGTACAGCCAACTACTGCTACATTGTATTTCATCTTAAATACCCCCTAAATTTTGTTGATTATTATTTGCAAAATTCCGATCTCATAGGAGTCAAGAATTTTAAACTTTATTAAAGAGAAATTTAATAACTTAAAGATAGTTATATTATATGTTATAGTTTTGCATAATTTATTGCTAAAAATGCTTAATGTATTGCAAAAACTGCTTTAAATTTATTAAATCATATAAGTTGCACCTAATTTTTTGTAAAACAAAAGCAGCAAAGGAACACCTCTGCTGCATAAAAATACAAATGCAACTTCGTGTACCCTTTGTAGCTCTCCACTTTCCAAAATGGAATTATACAATTTGTGTATAATTAGGTTATGCATAAACAACACATAAACTCAAGTGACAACTTTGCATATATTATATGCAAAGCCAGAAAATAATTTTACCAAATCATTTTCTTCGGCTATAATTCCTTTCTTTAATCTTCAAACGTCCGTCGACTAGGAATAAATACTATTAATTACAGCGCCTCTACCCTAAGGTAAATTCGTTATTAAATTACAATTAGTTTAACATAGGTATTTATACATTTCAAGTTTTTTTTATGCGTAAATAAAAATATTTGTTCTGTATAACTATATTGAATAAAAATTTGTTAAGTAGTAAAAATGTATATTATGGAGTAAATGTTTTATATTTACAAATGATATAAAAAGGAGGCGTTTTAGTGAAAAATAAAAAAAATGTGCTATGTTTAGTTATGATTTTTATAATTTTTTCTTTAGTAGGATGTAATAAAAGTTCAAATAAAATTCATTCAGAAGTGAAAAAAACTGATTTAAAGCAATATTTAAGTATTGAGTTAGAGGGAGAACCTAAAACTTTAGACCAATCCAAGACAAGTGATTCTTATTCTTCTCAAATTCTTTATGAAGTGAATGAAGCACTGACTAGGAGTGAAGTAGATGAAAACGGAAAGAATATAGTCAAGCCTGCAGGTGCTGAAAGTTGGGAGGTATCATCAGATCGGTTGAAGTGGACATTTCACTTAAGAGATAACAAATGGTCCGATGGTAAGAAAGTAACAGCCGAGGATTATGAATATGGTATCAAGAGAAATTTAGATCCCGAGATTAATTCACAAAATGCGTTTTTATTATATCCTATAAAAGGTGCTAGGAATTTCACTGAATCAGATAAAACCGTATCTAAAAGCGAGCAAATAGGTATTAAAGCCGTAGATGAGAAGACTTTAGAAATTGTACTGGAAGCACCTTGTGCATACTTTTTAGATTTGGCTAGTTATCAAGTAATGCAGCCACAAAGGAAAGATCTTATAGAAAAATTTGGTAATAAGTACGGAAAGGAATTAGATACAATGGCTTTTTGTGGTCCTTTTTCAATAAGCAAATGGACTCATAATAAAGAAATGGAATTGATAAAAAATAAATCATATTGGGATAACAAAGCAGTAAAGCTTGAAAAGATATTAGTAAAATTAGGTGGTGAAGATTCATTAAATAGTCTGTTGAATGGATCTATAGACTTAGCAAAGGATGTAAACTTAGAATATAGTAAAACGATTGGAAAAAATGAAAAAGTTGACATAATAAAGCTGCCGGAACCATCAGTAAATTTTGAACTTTATAATCAAAATAATAAATTATTTAGTAACTCTAAAATTAGAAAAGCTTTTTCTTTAGCTCTTGATAGAGAAGAAATTAGTAAAAGTTTATGGAAAGGAGTATATACACCGGCCTATGGATGGATTCCTCCATGCATAAGAATAGGAGATGTTTATTTTAGAGATAAGGTTAATTTTGAACCAATTAAAAGTATGAAAAGTGAAGAGGCAAAAAAGTTATTAATAGAAGGACTAAAAGAATTGGGGATGGATGGTGATCCAGGTAAAGTTACAGTAAATTACTTGCAATCGGGTACAGATATAAAGCAAAAGGATATAGCTGATTTTTTTCAAAAAATGTACAGTAAAAATCTTGGCGTAAATATAAAAGTAGAATATGTAGACTATGACTTATTCTCAAAAAAGATTATCTCTGGAGACTATCAAATGGCTAGTGTAATTTGGAGGGGAGACTATAATGATCCATCAGCATATTTAAATATGTGGGTAAAAGATACCAAGCTTATACCTACAGGATGGTCAAGTGATGAATATGACTCATTAATAAGAAAAGCAAATACTATGGGTGATAACAAAAATGAGGATAGGATTAAAAACTTTAAGGAAGCTGAAAATATACTTGTGGCGAAGGAAGCGGTAATATCACCTACTGTATATAGAAATAAGCAAATATTGAAAAGAGAATATGTGAAAAATATAATGGCACCTGCATTTGGACCTGATATAGAGCTTAAATATGTATATACCAACGGTAGAGAGTAAAAGTTTTTATAGTACTGAAGCTTGGTAACATATACCGGAGCATAAGTTTACCTTCGGTGGTGTTTGTCTATAACGGTGTTAGTGCCATGACAATAGGTAGAAATATTTAGGGTATAAATAATTTACTAACTGTAAAAAATAATGGATAGAGGAACTGGAGGATGGTACAATATGAGCAAAACACCATTAAAAAAGGTTATAAAATCCAAACTAAAATCACATAGAGAATTAACGGAGGCAGAAAAACTTCGGGAAAAATTGAAATATGAAATAGCAGATGAATTAGGATTGAGAGATAAAGTAGATAAATGCGGATGGAGTGGGTTAACTGCAGAAGAAACAGGAAGAATAGGCGGAATAATGACTAGAAGAAAGAAAGAATTAAATATACCTAAAAATGACGTTATTTTAAATGAGGAAAGATATAAATAATAAAATTTTATTCTTGTAAAATGTTGATTTAGGTCAAGTTATTGACTTATGTATTAAAAATATATAATATTAATTGGTAGATAATTTAATCATATATTTTATAAATTCTGAAGGGAAGTTAATATGGATTGTTATAAAGAATTTGCACATATTTATGATGAACTTATAAATAGCGATATAGATTATAAAAAATGGGCAATGCAAATATTAAAAGTATGTGATGAATTAAATATAGACAGAAAAGACTACTTAGATATTGCTTGTGGCACAGGAAATATTACTGGAGAGCTTGCTCCAGAGTTTAACAATATATGGGCAGTAGATTTATCTTATGAAATGCTCACAGAAGCAGAAACTAAGCTTAGAGCAAAAGGAAATAAGATTAATTTTGTATGTCAGGATATATGTGAACTTAACTTAAATAGAAAATTTGATCTTATAACCTGCTGTTTAGACTCTACAAACTATATATTAGAAAGTGATAATCTAAAAAGCTATTTTTTATGTGTATTTAATCATCTGAAGGATGAAGGAATTTTCATATTCGACATTAATTCTTATTATAAGCTTACTAGTATCCTTGGTAACAACACATATAATTATGATGATGAAAATGTAACTTATATTTGGCAGAATTGCCTTGATGAGGATATCGTGGACATGTATCTAACTTTTTTTGTTAAGCAAGGTGAACTTTATAAGAGGTTTGATGAGGAACATAGTGAGAGAGCTTATAGACATGAAGAAATTAAAAAATTTTTGTGTGAAACAGGTTTTGAAATAATTAAGATTATGAATAATTATGAAGATAAAGTAATAGAGGACATAACTGAGAGATTAGTTTATGTGGTGAGAAAAGGATGTTAAAGTTCTAAATGAACTTTGCTTGGTAAATTGTGAGCGGAAGCGAACTTGTTAATTTACCTCGTGCCTGAAGGGAAGCAAACGGGGTAAATTACACAGTGTTTCCAACTAAAAGGAGGAAAACAATGGAAGATAAAATTGTGAGAGCTACGGCTCAAAATGGTGATATTAGAATAATAGCAGCTATAACTACTCAGCTTGTAGGAGAAGGAGTTAAAATTCATGGTTGTGCGCCTACAGCAGCTGCTGCCTTTGGTAGAATGCTTACAGCAGGAAGCATTATGGGATCTATGCTTAAGTCTGAAAGTGATTCCTTAACAATAAAGATTGCAGGTGGAGGAGAAGCTCAGGGGGTTGTAGTAACTGCGCATGCAGACGGTCATGTAAAGGGATATATAGGTAACCCTTTAGTAGATTTACCTCCAAATGAAAAAGGAAAGCTTGATGTTGGTGGAGCTATTGGCAAAAATGGTAACTTGTTTATTATAAGAGATATGGGACTTAAAGAGCCATATGTTGGTCAAGTACCTATATATACTGGTGAGATAGGTGATGATTTAGCATATTATTTTACAGTTTCTGAACAGACACCGTCTGCGGTAGGCTTAGGAGTGCTTGTTGATAAAGATTTAAGTATAAGTGCAGCAGGTGGTTTTATAATTCAAATGATGCCAGGAGCAAATGAGTTAGTTGCAGATTTAATAACATATAGGCTGCAAGAAATACCATCTATAACAGAAATGATAAGTAAGGGAATGTCTATAGAAGAAATTTTAAATTTTATCTTTGATGATATGGATTTGAAGATATTAGAAAGTCTACAACCTTCATATAAATGTGATTGTTCCAAGGAAAGGGTAGAGAGAGCTTTGATAAGCATAGGAGAAAAGGATTTGCAAGAGTTATATGATGAAGGTAAAGAAGAAGAATTGAAATGTCATTTTTGTAACAAATCCTATAGATTTACTTCAGAAGAAATAGGGGGAATTCTTAAACTTGCCAAGAGTAAATAGAATTTTATAAAAAACCTGTTGACACAATTTTAATCCTATTGTATAATCTTAAATGTCTTAAGTATTTGGTGTGGGCGCATAGCTCAGCTGGGAGAGCATCTGCCTTACAAGCAGAGGGTCACAGGTTCGAGCCCTGTTGTGCCCACCATATTATGGCCCAGTGGCTCAGTTGGTTAGAGTGCCGGCCTGTCACGCCGGAGGTCGAGGGTTCGAGTCCCTTCTGGGTCGCCATAAAATTGAATTGGCTGGATAGCTCAGTCGGTAGAGCAGAGGACTGAAAATCCTCGTGTCCCTGGTTCGATTCCTGGTCCAGCCACCACATAACGCGGGAGTGGCTCAGTGGTAGAGCGTCACCTTGCCAAGGTGAACGTCGCGGGTTCGAATCCCGTCTTCCGCTCCAAAATATGGCGCTATTGCCAAGTGGTAAGGCAAAGGTCTGCAAAACCTTTATTCCCCAGTTCAAATCTGGGTGGCGCCTCCATAATAAATGAAAAAGTAACTTATTAGTCTAATAAGTTACTTTTTTTATTTTTCTATAATAAAAATTTATAGGTTCGATCTAGCTATAAAGAGACTTCCTCTATCGATTAATTTTTCTTTTCTTAAAAAAACTGGTTCTATACTATGTTTTTTTAAAAACTCTAAAACTTTTTTTCCATAGGTGTAATAATTTAAATCACCATAAAAAGCTAATAATTTATAATCTAAAAGACCACAACAACCACCTATAAATCCATAATCTAATCCAGGAAGCAGTATATCTCCAGGTGGAAGTAGTAGTACATCAATATTTTCTTTAAACAAAGTTTTTGCTATATTTTTATCACTAGTCATTATTGCTTTTTCACTTACTATAGCTGTAGAACATTTTGTATACCCTTGTTTAACATTTATAAGTTTTTTGTTGCTTACTTTTTTTAAAAGTTCAGAATCTGTGTATTTTATATTATGTATGAACAAATTTGACAAATTTACAGCATTTAAAATGATATCATAAGGATACAGTGAATTTAAATTATTTTCAGAAAAAGATACATTAAAACCCAACTTTTTTAATAGCTTAACAAATTTGACATTCATATCTTTATGTACCATAAGGTTTTCGTTATCAATTATATGCAATAGTACATCTGGATGACCACAAATAGCATCGTAAAGCAGTTTTGAAGGTGGGCAAACTAGAACTTCACAACCTAATTTTTTTAAATTACACTTTTCTTCTTCGCTAATTCTATAGTCTACAATAGCATAATCCATAATATAATCCTTTCTTAATAGAGAATTAATAGATATATTCTACAGGCTTTAGTATTATGTTGCAATAGTAGTGTTGTCGAGATTTGGAAAAAAAAAATTGTATATACATTTAGTTTAAACACATACTATTCGTAAGAAAGGAGTGAGAGAATGCTATTACTTACCGTTGTTTATAATAATAATAGAGAAGACGTTATAGATGAAATAGGTGATGTTAGAGAATATTTTAAGCATAAGAAAATAAATATAGGCATTTCAGAAAGTATAGTTTGCAATGCTCACTTCGTGAAAATTTATAGTGACGAAGAAATTAATGATAAACTTTTAAATATGTTTAATATCCATATGGCTAATATATTATATAACATGGTTATAGATGAATTTTACAAAAAAGATATGCTGAATTTTTTATCAGATACATATTTCTTTTTGAAATTTGATGAGATAAAAGAGATAAGACAAAATAGTTTAGAAGTCTTAAGAGGAGAAGAAAGAATAATTGATGAAAATTCAATTTATTGCATGAATAAAAAAAATGCAGTAATAGATAAAATAGTTGAGTGTATAAATGAAAATAAGGAAATAAATATAAATGGTTTTATAACTTTTAGAATGAAAGAATTAAAAGAAAACTTAGAATCTATAATAGACAAAGTTGTTGAAAAATATATGGTGGAAAAGGAGTACAATGAATTTATAAAGCTTCTGAAATACTTTGTTGAAGTACAAGAAAGCAAAATAGGACATATAAATCTAATAATAGATAACAATGGGGAATATTTCATTCAAGATGAGAATGGTAAAAATATAACAGAAGAACTGTTTAGTGATTTAAGCGACTTAAGATATAAAGAAACTACCAATATGGAAGATATTCTGATAAGTGTCTTAATTACAAATTCTCCTGAAAAGATAACAATTCACTGTGCTGAAAATTGTAGAAATAACGAATTAATAGAAACAATAAAAAAGGTATTTACTGATAGAGTTAATTTTTGTGATGAATGCAATGTGTGTAAAGAAATTAAGGGAAGTATTCATAGAGTGTAAATTTTTGAAATAATTTTATAATTTGTATATTGACATTGTTCTTATTAGGTAATATAATATATACAATGTAAAGACAAAGACAAGGAAGAGTAAATAAAAACTACTGTAAGAGAGAAGAACTCTAGGGTGTAAGGTTCTTTGAGTAAGTGTTATTGAAAACCACCTTCGAGTCGAATGCTGAATTTTTAGTAAGCATATCCGTTAACCTGCGTTAAAGGAACAAAGATAACAGTAATGCTATGTTTATATTTCTAAACATGCTGCTGTTGAATTTGGGTGGAACCGCGATTATACTCGTCCCATGTATTGGGAGGAGTTTTTTTATTTATCTAATATTAAAGACAAAGACAAGGAAGAGTAAATAAAAACTGCTGTAAGAGAGAAGAACCCTAGGGTGTAAGGTTCTTTGAGTAAGTGTTATTGAAAACCACCTTCGAGTCGAATGCCGAACTTTTAGTAAGCATATCCGTTAACCTGCGTTAAAGGAACAAAGATAACAGTAATGCTATGTTTATATTTCTAAATATGCTGCTGTTGAATTTGGGTGGAACCGCGATTATACTCGTCCCATGTATTGGGAGGAGTTTTTTGTTTGTTTAATTTTTAATTTTATATAATATAAAAACTAGGAGGAAAAACAATGTTAAAGATTAGTTTAAAAGATGGAAACGTACTTGAAGTTGAAAAAGGTTTAAAAGTAGCAGAAATCGCTGCTAAATTGAGCACATCATTAGCTAAAAAAGCTTTAGGTGCTAAAATAAATGGAGAAAAGGCAGAACTTATGACAGAAGTTAATGATGATTGCAAACTTGAAATATTAACTTTTGATGATGCTGATGGAAAATGGATATTAAGACATACAGCCTCTCATATACTTGCACAGGCTGTAAAAAGATTATACCCAAATGTTAAATTGGCTATAGGACCTGCAGTAGATAATGGATTTTACTATGACTTTGATGCAGAATTTTCATTTACTCCAGAAATGCTTGAAAAAATAGAAGCAGAAATGAACAAAATAGTTAAAGAAGATTTGAAACTAGAAAGATTTGAACTTCCAAGGGCAGAAGCTATAAAACTTATGGAAGAAAAAGGAGAAGATTATAAAGTTGAGTTAATTAAAGATCTTCCAGAAGATGCAGTTATATCTTTTTATAAGCAAGGTGACTTTACAGACTTATGTGCTGGTCCTCATGTACCAGGCACTGGAAAAGTTAAAGCTGTAAAATTACTTTCAATAGCAGGAGCTTATTGGAGAGGTGACGAAAAGAATAAAATGCTTCAGAGAATTTATGGAACTGCATTTGAGAAGAAAGCAGAACTTGATGAATATTTAAATATGTTAGAAGAAGCAAAGAAGAGAGATCACAGAAAATTAGGAAAAGAATTAGACTTATTTAGTATTCATGAAGAAGGACCAGGATTCCCATTTTTCCATCCTAAGGGAATGATAGTAAGAAACACTCTTCAAAACTTCTGGAGAGAAATGCACCAAGCTGCAGATTATGACGAAATAATGACTCCTGTAATTTTAAATGAACAGTTATGGAGACAATCAGGACATTGGGATCATTATAAAGAAAATATGTATTTTACTAAAATAGATGAGCAAGGTTATGCTATAAAGCCTATGAATTGTCCAGGATCTATAATTGTCTACAAAAATGCAATACACTCATACAGAGAACTTCCATTGAGATATGCTGAAATGGGGTTAGTACACAGACATGAGAAGTCAGGTGCGTTGCATGGATTGATGAGAGTTAGATGCTTTACTCAAGATGATGCTCACTTATTTTTAACTAAAGAAAATATAAAAGATGAATTATTAAATGTTATAAAACTTATAACTGATTTTTATAAAGTATTTGGATTCGAATATTTCATTGAGCTTTCAACAAGACCAGAGGATTCTATGGGAAGCGATGAAGATTGGGAAGCAGCAACTAATGGATTAAGAGACGCATTAGAGGCAGCAGGACTACCATACACAGTTAACGAAGGTGATGGAGCATTCTATGGTCCAAAAATAGACTTCCATTTGAAAGATTGTATAGGAAGAACTTGGCAGTGCGGAACTTGTCAGCTTGATTTCCAAATGCCGGAAAGATTTGATCTATCTTATATAGGTGCAGATGGAGAGAAACACAGACCAGTTATGGTTCACAGAGTTGTATTTGGTTCTGTTGAAAGATTCATAGGAATATTAACTGAGCACTACGCAGGGGCTTTCCCAGCTTGGCTTGCACCAGTACAGGTTAAAGTAATGAATATAACTGATGGTCAAATAGAATATGTAAATAAAATCGCTAAGGAATTAAAGAAAAAGGGAATAAGAGTTGAAACTGATTTAAGAAATGAAAAAATAGGATATAAGATCAGAGAAGCTCAACTTCAAAAAATTCCTTATATGCTAGTTATTGGTGATAAAGAAGCAAATGAGGGTAATGTAGCAGTAAGAAGTAGAAAACAAGGCGACATGGGAGTTATGGCATTGGAGGACTTCATTGCAAAGGTAACTGAAGAGATTGATAAAAAAATAAGTGCAGTTGACTAATTAAAGTGTTGACAAGAATAATATAAGATAGTATAATATCATTTGTTAAGAAGAAACAGCCGTTTCTCACCTTACAGCATTGCTAGTGGGGTTATGAAAGAATCATTCTAGTATTACTAGTGTTGTATTCAAAGGACGGCTAATGCCGTCCTTTTTTATATGCTTTAGTGTGTAGATTTTAATCCACCTGGGAGGTGAAAATCATTAACAAAGATTTTCTTGTAAATGAACAAATAAGAGAAAAAGAAGTAAGAGTTATAGGAAACGATGGTTCACAGATTGGTGTAATATCTTCTAAAGAAGCACTTAAAATGGCAGAAGAAAAGGAATTAGATTTGGTTGTGATATCACCAAATGCTAATCCACCAGTTTGCAGAATAATGGACTTTGGCAAATTTATTTATGAACAATCTAAAAAAGATAAAGAAGCTAAGAAAAAACAAAAAGTTATTAATGTAAAAGAAGTTAGACTTAGTCCAACTATTGAGGACCACGATATTTCTATAAAATCTAACAACGCAAGAAAATTCTTACTTGCAGGAGATAAAGTTAAAGTAACAGTTAGATTTAGAGGTAGAGAAGCTGATTACTCATTTATAGGTAAAAAAATATTAGATAACTTTTATGCTAAAGTTGAAGAAGTTTGCGTAGTAGAAAAAGAAGCAAAATTAGAAGGAAGAAACATGATACTAATTTTAAGTCCAAAGAAAGCATAATTGAGAGGAGGAAATTATCATGCCAAAAATGAAAACAAAAAGAAGTGTAGCAAAAAGATTCAAGGTTACAGGATCAGGTAAGCTTAAGAGAGCAAAGGCTTTTAAGAGCCATATACTAACAAAAAAGAGCACAAAGACTAAGAGAAATCTTAGAAAAGCTGGTTATGTTTCAGAAACTCAAGAGAAAACAATGAAGACATTAATGCCTTACGCTTAATAGCAGGCAGGTTCGATAAGGAGGGTTTTATTAAATGGCAAGAGTAAAAAGAGCTATGAATGCTCGTAAATATCATAAAAAAATATTAAAACTTGCAAAAGGTTACTATGGTGGCAAGAGCAAGTTATTCAAAACTGCTAATGAATCAGTTATCAGAGCATTAAGAAATGCATATGTTGGAAGAAGATTAAAGAAGAGAGATTTCAGAAAGCTTTGGATAGCAAGAATAAATGCTGCTACAAGAATGAATGGTCTTTCATATTCAAAATTCATGAATGGAATAAAGACTGCTGGAATCGACATCAACAGAAAAATGCTTTCAGAAATTGCTATCAATGATCCAAAAGCATTCACTGAATTAGTTGATATAGCTAAAAAACAATTAAACGCATAAACAGAGAACCAAAATCTTAAGCAGATATCCCAAATCTATGATTTGGTGATAGTCACTTACACAGAGTGCTGATTTTGATATGGTCGCTTACTCAGTGAGTATTCATCTGATGTAAGAAGAGGAGTTTTCTATATAGATACATAAAATGCAGCATTTAAGCTGCATTTTTTATTTTATATATTTTATTTTACATTAATTTACTAAAATTCTGGTATGGAATGTAATGTCAGTATTTGATACAGACGTATTAGATGATAATGTAGGTAGAACTATACATAATAATGCATAGTGAATTTATAAATACATATAAAAAGGGGTATTTAATGTGAGAATAAAATTTAACAAATATTTTAGAGTTAATGAAATTCAAATACTAGCAATAGGATTTATAATAGTAATTATAATTGGAGCAGTATTATTATGTTTGCCGATATCATCTAAAAGGAGTGCTTATACTAATCTTATTGATTGTATATTTATATCAACTTCTGCTACTTGTGTTACAGGATTGGTAACTTTAGATACAGGAACATACTGGAGTTATTTCGGGCAGATTGTTATATTGATGCTAATACAGATAGGTGGATTAGGTTTTATGTCTATAGCCACTTTAATTGCATTATTGATGGGAAGAAAAATCACATTAAAAGAGAGGCTCGTTATACAGCAATCACTTAACTCTTTTACAATTCAAGGTTTAGTAAAAATGTCAAAGTATTTGTTGATTTTTACCTTTGGAGTAGAAGCTGCAGGCGCGGCTATACTAGCAACGCAATTTGTTCCAGAACTTGGTTGGGCCAAAGGCATATATTATGGAATTTTTCATTCTGTTTCAGCGTTTTGTAATGCAGGTATAGACATAATAGGTGGTTTTAGAAGCTTAACTCCTTATTCAGACAATGCAGTTATACTGCTTACTATAAGTGCACTAATTGTTATAGGCGGCCTTGGATTTTTTGTATGGCAGGAAATATATTATTTTAAAAATAAAAGGAAAATTTCATTGCATTCAAAATTGGTCATAATATCAACTATATTTCTTATTGTGGTAGGAACTGTTTTAATGTTTTTGTTTGAAATGGATAACCCGAAAACTATAGGTAATATGCAAATGAAGGGAAAAGTTTTATCATCAATAGTTGCATCAGTAGTTCCAAGAACTGCTGGATTTAACTCTATTTCTACTGCAGATATGAGTGGAGAAGGTATATTCTTAACTATGCTTCTTATGTTTATTGGAGGCTCACCTGGATCTACGGCAGGAGGAATAAAAACTACAACTGCAGCATTATTAATCATTACAGTCGTGTCAGTTATAAAAGGTAGAGGAGACGCAGAAGTATATGAGAGAAGAATTGGAAAAGAGATTGTTTATAGAGCACTTGTAGTTACTGTATTGGGTATAGGTGTTGTTATGATAGGAACAATCATTCTATGTATGATTGAGAAACCAGCATCATTAGAATATATACTCTATGAGGTGATTTCAGCATTTGGAACTGTAGGATTAACTCTTGGATTAACCCCACATTTAAGTGTGCCAAGTAAGATAATAGTAAGCCTTATTATGTATGCGGGGAGGATTGGAACTCTAACTTTAGCATTATCTTTAGCACAAAAAACTATTCCAGGAACAATAAAGTATCCTGAAGATAAAATTTTAATTGGATAGAGGGTGAAACTTATGGACAAAAAACAATATGTTGTGATAGGCCTTGGACGATTTGGAACTGCTGTTGCTAAGACTTTGTATGAATTAAACAATGACGTTTTAGCAATAGATTCAAATGAGAAAATAATTCAAGAGATATCCGAGTATGTAACCCATGCAATTAGCACTAATGCTACAGATGAAGATAGCTTAAAATCTTTAGGTATAAGCAATTTTGATGTAGCAGTTATAGGAATAGGAGTGAATATGGAAGATAGCATTATGGCAACTTTATTAGCTAAAGAATTAGGAGTAAAGTATGTGATTGCAAAAGCAAATACTAATGTTCATGCAAAAATTTTATATAAAATAGGGGCTGATAAAGTAGTCTTTCCAGAAAGGGATACAGGAATAAGAGTGGCTCAAGATATGGTTTCAAGCAGCATTTTAGATTACATTGATTTATCATCAGAATATGGTATTGCAGAAATCATACCTAGTGAACAATGGAATGATAAAACTTTAGAACAATTAAATTTGAGAGCAAGTTATGGTATAAACATAGTAGCAATAAAGAGAAGTGATGATATTAATATAGCGCCTACTCCTGATTACAAAATTTTAAAAGGTGATATAATAGTGGCAATTGGTAAGTATAAGCATTTAAATAAATTAGATGTTATAGGCGGATAGGAGTGTATATGATTTGGAAATCATTCAGAGTAAAGATAATTCCCTAATTAAGGAAGTGAAAAAATTAAAGGAAAAAAAATATAGAACGGAAAGTAATAGATTTCTGATTGAGGGATTTAGATTTGTTGAAGAAGCTTTACAATCTAAATTTGAGGTTTCTTTACTATTTATAAGTGAAGGTGCTTTAGATAAATGGAAAAGCTTTGATATGGAAGATAAGCTGCAAAAAAACAGTGAAGTATATTTAGTTACAGATAAAGTATTAAAGTTTATAAGTAGTACAGATACTCCTCAAGGAGTTGTTGCAGTAGTAAATAATAAAAACATAAAGGTAGAAAATAAACAGGGATTTTATGTATTAGCAGATAAAGTTCAAGATCCAGGAAATATGGGGACAATAATAAGAACAGCACATGCATCAGGAGCATTAGGAATCGTTATAACAAAGGGTACTGTTGACATATATAACGAAAAAACTTTAAGAGCGACCATGGGATCAATTTTTCATATACCTGTAATACATGATGATAATTTGAAAAGTATAAAGAACTTAAGAGACAATGGATTTAGATTAATTGTTAGTTCATTAGATACAGATAAAAGTTTTTATGATATAGATTTAAATAATAAAGTAATAATAGCAGTAGGAAACGAAGGAAATGGTATAAGTACTGAATTAATTGATATAGCAGATATTAAAGTGAAAATTCCAATGCCTGGTGGTGCAGAATCCTTAAATGTTTCCGTAGCAGCATCTATTATGATGTTTGAGGCTGTAAGACAAAAATTAATTTCAAATTAGCATTGACATTTTATGAGTATAAAGGTAAAATAAAAAAATATAAAATTACATATAATACTATGATGAAGAGAGTAAATATATGCAGCTTTTTTAGAGATAGAGGGTCAAGGCTGAAAGCCTTCTTAAAAGCTTATATGTTGAAGTTCGCTTCGGAGTTCTAATTGTGAAGATAAGTTAGCAGTTAGCGGTTAAAACCGATAATTTATTAGAGAGGATATTATTTATTTTAATAATATCAACTTGGGTGGTAACGCGGATATAAGTTCGTCCCTTGTTAGGGACGAACTTTTTTGTTTTTTTAAAAGAACAATTGAAAGGAGAATAAAAAATGAAAGAAAATTTAGAAGCTATAAAAAATAGTGCTCTTGAAGAACTAAAAAGCGCTAAGAATAGTGGTGAACTTGAAAACATTAGAGTTAAATATCTCGGAAAAAAAGGAGAGTTAACACAGATATTAAGAGGTATGGGTGCATTATCTGCTGAAGAAAGACCTCTAGTTGGAAAGATGGCAAATGAAGTAAGAGCAGATATAGAAGGTGCTTTAGAGGAATACTCAAGAGAATCAAAAAATAAAGAAAAGAATGCTAAACTTCAAAATGAAATAATTGATATTTCAATGCCAGGTATAAAACAAAATTTAGGTAAGAGACATCCTTTAGAACAAACATTAGACCAAATGAAGGAAACATTTATATCTATGGGTTTCACTATAGAGGAAGGTCCAGAAGTAGAGCTTGATTATTATAATTTTGAAGCTTTAAATATACCTAAAAATCATCCAGCAAGAGGAGAACAAGATACTTTTTATATAAATGATAATATAGTTTTGAGAACTCAAACTTCACCGATTCAGGTAAGAACTATGGAAAATCAAAAGCCACCAATAAAAATGGTGTCACCAGGTAAAGTTTATCGTTCAGATGCAGCTGATGCTACTCACTCACCAATATTTTATCAATTTGAAGGATTGGTTGTAGATAAGGGAATAACTTTCGCTGATTTAAAGGGAACATTAGAATTATTTGCAAAGAAGATGTTAGGAGAAGAGGTAATAACTAAGTTTAGACCACACCATTTCCCATTTACAGAGCCTTCAGCAGAAATGGATGCTACATGCTTTGTATGTGGTGGAAAAGGATGCAGAGTATGTAAGGGAGAAGGATGGATTGAACTTCTAGGTTGTGGAATGGTACATCCGCAAGTTCTAAGAAATTGTGGAATAGACCCTGAAGTTTACAGTGGTTTTGCATTTGGAATGGGAGTAGACAGAATGGTTATGCTTAAGTATGGATTAGATGATATAAGACAGCTTTATGAAAGTGATATGAGATTCTTAAATCAATTCTAATATTATCAATTTTAAATAGAGAAGGAGGATTTCTAAATGAAAGTTCCAGTTAAATGGTTAAAAGATTATGTTGATATAGATATTGCACCAAAGGAGTTAGGTGACAGATTGACTTTAAGTGGTTCTAAAGTTGAAGAAGTTATAACAACAGGTGATGAAATAGAAAATGTTGTTACAGGTAAATTAATAAAGATAGAAAAACATCCTGATGCTGATAAATTATCAGTATGTCTAGCAGATATAGGGGAAGCTGAACCTGTTCAAATTGTTACAGGTGCAACTAATATGAAAGAACAAGATGTAGTACCTGTTGCTCTTCATGGATCTACCCTTGCTGGAGGTTTAAAAATAAAGAAGGGTAAACTTAGAGGTGTAGTTTCAAATGGGATGTTCTGTTCTGAAGAGGAACTTGGGATAGCAGGAGATGAGCCTGTACATGGTCTTATGATATTACCACAAGATACGCCTATTGGAAAAGACATAAAAGAAGTTTTAGATATGACAAGTGCAATAATAGATTTTGAGATAACATCAAATAGACCAGATTGTTTAAGTGTAGTAGGCATAGCAAGAGAAACTGCTGCAACATTAAATAAAACTTATAAAATGCCTAAATTAAGCTATAAAGTAGGTTGTAAGGATAATATTGAAAATGAAATAAAAGTTGAAGTAAGAGACAGCCTATGTAGAAGATATATGGCTAAAGGAGTAAAAAATATTAAAATACAGCCATCACCAGGATGGATGCAAGACAAACTTTTGGAAGCCGGAGTAAGACCAATAAATAATATAGTAGATATAACAAACTTTGTTATGTTAGAGCTTGGACAGCCAATGCATGCATTTGATTCCAGAGAAATAACATCAAAGACCATAGTGGTTGAAAGAGCAAAGGATGGAGAAAAGTTTACTACATTGGATGGTCAGGAAAGAATATTGACTTCAAATATGTTAAATATAAAAAATGGAGAAACAACTATAGGCCTTGCCGGAATAATGGGAGGTTTAGATTCTGAAGTTAAAGATGATACTTCTTATATAATATTTGAATCTGCTACTTTTGATGGAACAAATATAAGAGTTTCTTCTCAAAGACTAGGACTAAGAACTGAGGCTTCTTCAAGATTTGAAAAAGATCTAGACCCTAACTTGGCCCAAATTGCGATTGATAGAGCATGTAATCTTGTAGAAGAGTTAGGTGCAGGAGAAATAATGGATGGAACAGTAGATGTATATCCAGAAAGACGTCAACCTCATTCTTTAGAAGTAGATTACAAATGGGTAAATAAGTTTCTTGGAACAGATATTAGTAAAGAGGATATGAAGGATTATTTAGACAGATTGGAATTATGTACAGAAATAAAAGATGATACTTTATTTATAAATGTACCTACTTTTAGAGCTGATATTAATATAAAAGAAGATATAGCTGAAGAGGTGGCAAGAATATATGGTTATAACAATATTCCTATAACACTTATACAAAGTGTTAGCATGAGAGGGGGAAAAAGTAAGAAACAACATTTAGACGATAAAGTAATAGAAGCATTAATAGGAAGTGGTATAAATCAATCAATAGGATATTCTTTTGTAAGTAGAAAGGTATTTGATAAAATACTTTTGCCAGAGAATGATATTCTCAGAAATGCGGTAGCTATAAAGAATCCATTAGGTGAAGATTATAGTATAATGAGAACTACTACTATCCCATCTATGATGGAGGCACTTGCAAGAAACTATTCAAGAAACAATGAGTATGCCAGATTGTTTGAAATGGGAAGGGTTTATATACCAAACGAAGATTTAAACAAACTTCCAGAAGAAAGAAACTTAGTAACTATCGGATTATATGGCGATGTTGATTATTTCCATATAAAAGGAGTAGTTGAAAATATACTAGAAGCATTGGGAATTGATAAAGCTTCTATTAAAAGAGAAAGTGAAAACCCAAGTTTCCATCCAGGTAAAACAGCAGCACTTTATATAAAGAAAGATTTTGTTGGTACATTAGGAGAAATACATCCAGATGTAGCAGAAAATTATGGAGTAGAGGAAAGATGTTATATTGCAGAGCTAAATCTTGATATATTATACAAATATTCAAATTTAGACAAGAAATACAAGCCTCTCCCTAAGTTTCCAGCTGTAACGAGAGACATGGCAATACTAATTGATGATGCAGTGCTTGTACAGGATATAGAAGATATAATGTGGAAACAAGGTGGAAATATATTAGAGAATATTAAATTGTTTGATGTATATAAGGGAGAGCAAATCCCAGAAGGAAAGAAAAGTATAGCATATTCTATGGTTTATAGAGTAGAAAATAGAACTTTAACTGATGCAGATGTGAATAAAGTTCATGATAAGATAGTTAGAACCCTAGAAAGTAGACTTGGAGCTCAACTAAGATAAGAGAAAAAACATAGAAGTTATGATAAAAAGTAGTATGAACTAAATAAAGCGTAGCATACTGCTTTTTATTATATCTAAGTTAAAATAAAATGTTTAATACATATGGATTTTATGATAGAATAAAGTTATAAAAATTTGGAATAAAGAGTTAGTATCTAAGAGGGTGTTTACATGAATATAGTAACAGTTAAGATAAATGGAATTGAATATAACTTAAAAGGTGATGAACAAGAAGAGTATTTACATAAAGTGGCTAGTTATGTAGACAAAAAAGTGAAAAACATAATGGATAATAATGCCAAATTAAGCACGTCATCTGCAGCTATTCTTTCTGCTGTAAATGTAGTTGACGATATGCTTAAAAGACAGAAAGAATATGAGGAACTTGTTAATAAAGTAAATCAAATGGAGAAAGCTCAAAAAAGTTATATGGAACAAATAGACTCTTTAAAGAAGCAACTTAAGCATATGGAAGAATATAACGATGAACTTCAGCTAAAGTTAAAAAGCAATTCTAATAATCAGCACTTGGAACAAAAGAAGCAAGATATAGAAAAGCTAACAAAGGAATTAGAACTAACTCAAGAAACAGCTCAGAAATATATAAAGGAAAATGCAGAGCTTAAAGCTGAAAATAAAGAATATAAGTTTCAAGTTCAATCGGCTAAATATAAAATGATAGATTTGCAGCATAGATTAGTGGAAAATCAAATAAACTTAGCTAAGGAAAAAAAACAAAAACACCCGTTTTTAAATGATAGCACAAAATAAAATCTGAACTAATTTGTTTTCAATTAGTTCGGATTTTATTTTTATGTGCGGATTATTAAGTATATTTATTGTATAAAAGTTGTTTCAAGGTTATTGTGGAATGTAATAAAATATAACAATACTGAATATAAATATTTAGTAGAGCTTTTTAAAAAATTATGGAACTGTACATGTAAAAGCAATAATTAGGGATTGGAGGCTAAATAATTTTTTATGATAAAAAACAAGATTGTACTAGAAGATATGCAGTATATATACAATAATTTATCACAAGCGGAAAAGAACAAATTTAAAAAAAGTAAAATCTTAATAACTGGTTGTGCTGGGTTTTTAGGTTATTATTTTATGAATTTTTTCTTAAATAAAAAGGAGGAACTTGGTATTGAGTCCGTGACAGGGTTAGATAATTTTAAACTTGGAAAAGCACCCTGGCTTTATCAGATATTAAATGAAAATAAAGATATAAAAATATATGACTTTGATATAACAAAGGATAACATAGAAAAAACAGGAGATGACTGCCAATATGACTTTATAATTCACATGGCATCTATAGCATCTCCTGTTTTTTATAGGAAATATCCTATAGAAACACTGGATGCTAATGTTTGGGGGCTTAGAAGACTTCTGAACCTTTATAAAGATAAGGAAATAAAGGGATTCTTATTTTTTTCAAGTAGTGAAATATATGGTGACCCTTTTCCAAACTTTATTCCAACACCTGAGGAATATAATGGGAATGTTTCAATGCTTGGGCCAAGAGCTTGTTATGATGAAGCTAAGAGATTTGGTGAAACTATATGTTATTTATTTGCAAAACAATATAATTTACCAATAACCATAGCAAGACCCTTTAATAATTATGGACCTGGTATGAGATTAAATGATAAAAGAGTACCAGCAGATTTTGCAAAAGCTGTTTCTGAAAATAAAGATATAGTTATGTATTCAGATGGAAATCCTACAAGGACTTTCTGTTATATAGCTGATGCCATAATAGGATATCTAAAAGTTTTAACTCATGGAAAATTTGATTATTTCAATATAGGTATAGATACACCAGAAATTTCGATAAAAGAACTTGCTGAAATTTACAGGAAAAAAGCAAAAGAAATTTTTGGGCATAGTATAAATATTAAATTTGAAGTGGCTAGTGACAAGGAGTATTTAATAAACAACCCTTCAAGGAGATGTCCTGTTATAGGTAAAGCAAGGAAACTGCTTGATTATAATCCATCAATTTATGTTGAAGAAGGAGTTGAGAGATTTTTAAAGTTTATAAAATTTAATAAAGAAGAAAGTTATTCAGAGGAGTGATATTTGTGATTACAGTAGTTGGCTTAGGATTTGTTGGTTTAACTACTGCTCTGGGATTTAGCGAGAAAGGCTACAAGGTTTATGGATATGATATAAATAAGGAGAAAACAAGGTTAATTAAAGATGGTAAAGTTCCTTTTTATGAGGAAAATCTAGAAGAAGTATTAAACAGAAATTTAAATAAAAACTTTTTAGTATCAAATAACCTAGAAGAAGCAGTTCAAAATAGCAAATATATATTTTATTGTGTAGGTACCCCTAGTGATGAAGAGGGAAATGCAGATTTAACTTATATTTTAAATGCAGTGCAGGATACTTTGAAAATTATAAAAAAAGTAGATTCAAAAATATTCATAGTGAAGTCTACTGTACCTCCTTCTACTACCTCGGCTAAAATTGCTCCCTTTATTGAAAAATGTGGATTTGAAGTTGGAAAGAATATAGGACTTGCTAATAATCCAGAGTTTTTAAGAGAAGGTTGTGCATGGTGGGATTTTATAAATCCAGATAGAATAGTTATAGGACAATTTGATGATGAAACAGGAAAGGAAGTTGAAAAACTCTATAAAATTTTTAATTGCCCAATTTTTAGAGTTTCTTTAAATACTGCAGAATATATTAAATATTTATCTAATACTTTATTGGCCTCTATGATAAGTTTTTCTAATGAACTATCTATGATTGCTTATGAAATTGGAGATATAGATATAAAAAATGCTTTTGAAATTTTACATCTTGATAGAAGGTGGTCTGGATCACCTGCTAATATATCGACTTATGTTTTTCCAGGGTGTGGATTCGGCGGATATTGCCTTCCAAAAGATACAAAGGCTTTGTATTCATTATCAGAGAAATTAGGTTTTAAAGCAGAACTTTTAAAAAGTGTAATATATGTAAATAAAATCATAAAAAAGCATATTGTAGATAGGGTTATTTCAGAAATTAAAGAAGATGAATATATAGGAGTACTCGGACTTTCATTTAAGTCTAATTCGGATGATATTAGGGAAAGCCCTGCAAAGGATATAATAGAGGAGATGATTAAAAGGGGACATAATAAAATAATAGCTTATGATCCTATTGCAAATGAGAACTTTAAAATAGCATTTAAATTACCAATCGAGTATGCAGAAAATATTGAAGATATTGTAAATAAAGCTGATAAATTTGTTATATTGACTAAATGGGATGAATTTAAAAATGATAATAAATTAAATAATAAAAAAATATTTGATTTTAGATATATACTTTGAGGGGGATAAAAATGAAAGATGAGAGTATTTTAAGAAAAGAAATACTTGAAAGAGTTAAAGAAGTATATAACTTAAGAAAAGAAAAAGAAGAATTTATTCCAGGAAAAACTAGAATTCATTATTCAGGTCGTGTTTTTGATGAAAAAGAAATGATGGCTGTAGTTGATTCGGTTTTAGATTTCTGGCTTACACTAGGACCTAAGGGTAAGGAATTTTGTGACAAACTAAAAGAATATTTAGGTATAAAAAATTGTTTGGTTGTAAATTCAGGATCTTCTGCGAATTTAGTTTCTATAGGTGCATTATGTTCGCCTAATATAGACAATCCTATTAAAAAAGGCGAAGAAGTTATAACAACTGCTATGGCTTTTCCGACAACGGTAGCACCAATAATTCAAAATAGTCTTATTCCTGTATTTGTGGACATAGAAGAAGATACTTATAATATAGATGCTTCTAAAATTGAGAATGCAATATCAAAAAAAACAAGAGCAATTGTGCTTACACACATGCTTGGCAACCCAGCAGAAATGGATAAAATAATGGCAATAGCAAAAAAATATAATCTTTATGTTGTTGAAGATACCTGCGATGCATTAGATTCAAAATATGATGGAAAACATTGTGGGACCTTTGGGGATATTTCTACTTTCAGTTTTTATCCAGCTCATCATATTACTATGGGTGAAGGTGGAGCTGTTTGTACTAACTCCACAGAGCTTTACAGAAATGCAGTTTCCTTAAGAGATTGGGGAAGAGCATGCTTTTGTCAGACTGGTGAAGCAAATCCTAATGGTGCATGTGGACATAGGTTTGATTTTAAGTTTGAGGGATTTCCAGAAGGTTATGATCACAAATATGTCCATAGTAATATAGGTTATAATTTAAAGCCACTGGACATTCAATGCAGCATGGGTATAGAACAGCTTGAAAAACTTACTGAGTTTACCAAAAGAAGAAGATATAATTTTAAAATATTATATGACTGTCTTAAAAAGTATGAAGATAGATTGATATTACCTAAATCATTACCTAAATCAGATCCAGCTTGGTTTGCATTTCCTCTTACAGTAAGAGAAAATGCAAAATTTACAAAGAGAGATTTTGTAATTTATTTAGAAAATAAACTAATAGAAACTCGTTCCCTATTTGCAGGTAATATATTAAAACATCCAGGATATAAGAATATTGAATGTAAAATATCAGGAGAGATGAAATATTCAGATCAGGTATTGCACAATACTTTTTTTATAGGAGTATATCCAGGAATTGATAATGAAAAATTAGATTATATGGTTAAGTGTTTGAAGGATTTTCTTAGCCAATATTAGGTATTTAGGTAAGACTACAAGAAACTTAAAGAAAATCTTTAGATCGTAAAAAGAGGAGAAAATTACATGAGTAAATTGAAACTTTTAGACTGTACGCTTCGTGATGGTGGATATTTGAATGACTGGGAATTTGGGCACGATACTATGACAAGCATACTTGAGCGGTTAGTAAGTTCCGGTATTGATGTAATTGAAGTTGGTTTTTTGGATGAGCGGAGAGATTTCGATATAAACCGCAGCATAATGCCGGACACTGCATCTGTCAAGAGAATATACGGAAATATTGATAAGGGAAATGCAATGGTAGTAGGAATGATTGATTATGGAACATGTTCTATTGAGCATATACAGCCATGCAATGAGGGATATCTTGATGGTATTAGGGTTATATTTAAAAAGCATATTATGCATGAAGCCATTAATTTTTGTAAACAGATTAAGACACTTGGATATAAGGTATTTACACAAGCTGTTTCAATAACAAGCTACAATGATGAAGAATTGCTTGAACTTATAGGACTTGTAAATGATTTGGAGCCTTATGCTATATCAATGGTAGACACTTATGGGCTCTTGCATCAGGATAACTTAATTCATATTTTCGATATTATGGATACGAATCTTAACCCTCAAATATGTCTTGGATATCATGCACATAATAACTTTCAAATGGGATATGCCAACTGCATTGAGGTTTTGAATAAGAATGTAAATCGTACAATTTTAGTTGATGGAACTCTTTATGGTATGGGAAAAAGTGCAGGCAATACACCTATAGAACTTATAAGTATGTATATGAACGAAAATTTTGAAAAGAGCTATGACATTAATCAGATGTTGGAAGCAATAGAAATTAACATTATTGAGATATATAATAAGATACCTTGGGGCTATAATTTATTCTATTATATTTCGGCGGCAAATAAGTGTCATCCAAATTATGTATCGTACCTGTTAAATAAACGAACACTATCAATTAAATCAATCAATGAAATATTAAAATGCATTGATAAGGAGAAAAAATTGCTTTATAACAAAAACTATATTGAAGCATTATATCTTGATTATCAACGCAATGAGTGTGATGATACTGATGCAATAAAAGCTTTAGAAATTGAGCTTAGGGATAGATTAGTATTGCTTATAGGTCCGGGGAAGAGCATTGCATCAGATGTAGATAAGATAAAAAACTATATAAATGCACAAAATCCTATTATCATTTCCATTAACTATATATGTAGTGCTTATACACCACAATATTTGTTCATAACAAATTCAAAAAGATACGTTCAGATGGCAACAAAATTAAGCGAGGATAATTACAGGACATTAAAGACAATAGCCACTTCTAATGTGACTAAAACAAATGGAAGTTTTTCTTATGTGTTAAATTATAGTTCACTTATTGATAAAGAAACTGAAATTCCAGATAATTCTTTTATTATGTTGTTAAAGGCTCTTGAAAAAGCTGGTGTTAAAAATATAGGATTTGCTGGTTTCGATGGATATTCAGAAAGTGAAATGAACTATTTTAATACAAACATGGAATACAGTTTTGCTAAAGAAAAGGCACAATATCTTAACAATTATGCAAAGATTTTTCTAAGTGATTATAAAAAAAGAATAAATGTTGAGTTTGTTACAAGTTCATATTATGAGATATGATCATGAAAAAATATGATATGTGATTATAGATGTACAGATGAAGAACTAAAAAATTGTGTTAGATTATGGAAAGGAGACTTAATGAGAAGAGTTTTGATTACAGGTGGGAGCAGAGGAATTGGAAAAGCTATAGCTGAGAAATTTGCAGCGAATGGATACCAAGTAACAGCACCTGCTCGTGTGGAACTTAATTTGGAGGATTCAGCATCTATAAAAGAATTTATTAATGATTATAAGGATATATATTTTGACACTATTATTAATAATGCAGGCTGCAATGACATAAATATTATTGATCAAATAAAAGATGATGAAATTGATAGAATGATGGCTGTTAATCTTATAACTCCAATAAAACTGATTAGAGGATTTGTTAGAAAAATGAAAGAAAATAAGTATGGAAGAATTGTAAATATAGGCTCTATTTGGGCAGTAGTATCAAAGGAAGGCAGGACTATCTATAGTGCTACAAAAAATGGAATTCATGGAGTGACTAACACATTATCTGTAGAGCTGGCAGCTCATAATATTCTAGTGAATACAGTATGCCCTGGATTTACGCTCACTGAAATGACTAAGAAGAACAATTCTCCAGATGCAATTGTTGAAATAGTAAAGAATATTCCAATTGGAAGAATGGCTGAACCAAAAGAAATAGCAGAAGCAGTTTTCTTTTTAGGACATGAAACTAACACGTATATTACTGGTCAAAAGTTAGTAGTAGATGGAGGTTTTACTGGAAAATGATTATTAAATCAAGTACAAAAGAGTATATAGTTAATATTGAGAAGGATTTTAAGTTTGTTGAAATGTTGAAAAAGAAGGAAAACGCATTATTTGTGATTGATAGAAATTTGTATAATTTATATTACCGCATTTTGTTTCAAGATATTCAGAAGGAGAAAATATATATTATAGAAGCTATTGAAACAAATAAAACTATTGAATCTGCTTTGAGTATATGCGAAGTTATGACAAAAATTCCTGCTAAGAGAAACGTGCATTTGTTATCTTTTGGAGGAGGAATTGTACAGGATATTACAGGATTTGTTGCAAATATTTTATACCGAGGAATAAGCTGGACCTTTGTACCTACAACGCTTTTAGCTTCATGTGACAGCTGCATTGGTGGTAAAACATCATTAAATTATAAGCAATATAAAAACTTATTAGGAACGTTTTATCCACCAGATCAAATATATATTTGTTCTCAATTTTTTAATACATTATCGGATTATGATTTTAAGAGTGGATTAGGAGAAATAGTTAAGTTTAATATAATGTATGGAGAACAGGGGATAACAAAAATAGAGAATAATATTGAGCAATTATTAGCACGTAATAAAGAAACATTAGACGAGTTTGTTGAGAAATCACTAATATTTAAGAAAGGTTTTATAGAAGAGGATGAATTTGATAAAGGAATTCGTATTCATCTTAACTTCGCTCATACTTTTGGACACGCATTCGAAGCTGTAAGTAATTATATGATACCTCATGGAACAGCTGTTGCTATTGGAACACTTGTTGCAAATCGTATTTCCTTTGAACGTGGATTGTTAAAAGAAGATATAGTTACTAGGATAGAAACAATAATTAAAAAAATAATTAATGTTGATTTACTTCAAACTTCATTTAATTTGGATAAAATAGTAGATGCCATGCGTAAAGACAAGAAGCAGATTAATGACAATTTAACAGCAGTTCTATTATATGGTAATATGCAATTAAAAGTCTATCATGATTTAGAAAAAAAGGAGATAAAGCAGGCAATTAGCTTTGTTTCTAACATTCTTAAGTAATATCAAAGAATAGAAAAATGAATATAAAATTATTATAGTTTGAGGTTTGTATTCTGCAGATAATGTATATGAAATTAAGAGTTTCATATAGAAGGAGGGGAGAAATGAAAATAAAAGTAGCAAAATATATAGCTGATTTTATGGTTGCGAATGGGATTAAACATGTATTTACGATAACTGGAGGAGGAGCAATGCATTTGAATGATGCATTTGGTCATCATCATAAGTTACATTGTATTTATAATCATAATGAACAAGCAGCTTCAATTGCAGCAGAAGGTTATACAAGATTAACAGGAAAGTTAGCATTAATTTGTGTTACTAGTGGGCCTGGTGGTACAAATGCAATTACTGGGGTGCTAGGAGGTTGGCTTGATTCTATTCCAATGTTTGTTGTATCTGGACAGGTTAAAAGAGAAACAACAACGTGGTCAACAGAGGTTCCACTTAGGCAGCTTGGGGATCAAGAATATAATATAGTAGCTTCTGTTTCATCGATGACTAAATATGCACATATGATAACAGAACCATTAGAAATAAGATATCATTTGGAAAAAGCACTTTATCTCGCATTAAATGGACGAGGAGGACCAGTGTGGTTAGATGTTCCACTAGATGTTCAAGCTGCTATTGTTGAAACAGATGATCTGGTAGGGTTCTCTTCTAATGAAATTCCGATTGAAAACCCAGTTTATGATAAAAACCTAACAAGTAAGATACTTGAGAAAATCAAACAAGCCAAAAGACCTGTAATTATAGCTGGTTCAGGCATTCGTCTTGGAAGTGCATATGATGAATTTATTTCGCTTATCGAAAAACTTAAAATTCCAGTTACAACAGCATGGAATGCGCACGACTTGTTATGGGATGACCATCCATTGTTTTGTGGACGCCCAGGAACAATAGGAACCCGTGGAGGTAACTTTATTGTTGAAAACAGCGATCTTATTTTTGTTCTTGGATGTAGACTTAATATAAGACAAATTAGTTATAACTATAGGAATTACGCTAAAAATGCATATAAAATTATAGTGGATATTGACAAAAATGAATTGAAGAAACCGACAATCAAGCCAGATTTACCTGTATGGGCGAATGTTAAAGACTTAATGGTTGATATTGTAGATTCTGACTACAAAGCTGAAGAGGAATCACACTCGAGATGGCTTAAATGGTGCAGGAATATAAATGCAAAGTATCCTGCAGTATTACCAAAATACTATGAAAAGATAAATCCAGTAAATCCATATGCATTTATTAATGAGCTATTTGAAGAGTTAGAAGAAGGAGAAAATATTATAACTGGCAATGGAAGTGCATGTGTTATTACTTTTCAAGCAGCTAAAATAAAAAGAGGGCAGCGTATTTTTACTAATTCAGGATGTGCTTCAATGGGATATGGGTTTCCAGCAGCATTAGGTGGATGTACTGGAACTGATGGAAAACGAGTAATTTGTATAGATGGTGATGGTAGTTTTCAAATGAATATTCAAGAATTACAAACTGTTGTTTATAACAAAATGAACATTAAAATATTATATTTAAATAATGATGGATATCTTTCCATAAGACAAACTCAGAATAATCTGTTTGATCCACCACTTGTGGGCGTCTGCGATGAGAACGGTGTAAGTTTCCCTGACATGAATAAAATTGCATGGGCTTATGGTATACCATATATAAAAATCAACAATATAAATGAAGTGAGAACCTTAGTAAGAAAAATGTTAGATATTGAAGGACCTGTAATCTGTGAGGTGATTATTGACCCATCACAGAACTTTGAGCCAAAACTATCGTCAAAGGTGTTGCCGGATGGAAAAATCGTTTCACCATATATGGATGATATGTTCCCGTTCCTTGATAAAACAGAATATGCTGAAAATAAAAATTTAGATTTAATATAGTTAAATGAAAGGAGCTGCCTCAATATGGCATCATTAAAAAAAGTAGTTATATCAGGTGCAACTGGTTCTATTGGAATGGCATTGATTTCATATTTTATAAAAAAGCATGTTGAAGTATTGGTTCTTTATAGAAATAATTCGTTGCGTGCTAATAGGATACCCGATCATCCTCTTGTAACAAAGGAGATCTGCAGTTTAGCTGATATGTCAAGTTTTGTATTAAAAAGTGATAACAAGTATGATGTTTTTTATCATTTTGCATGGGAAGGCACTTTTGGTGATGCTAGAAATGACATGTACCTGCAAAATCGAAATGTTCAATATACACTTGATGCTGTACATTTGGCAAAACGGCTTGGGTGTCATACATTTATAGGTGCTGGATCGCAGGCTGAATATGGGAGAGTTGAAGGAAAATTGACACCGTATACTCCAACCTTTCCGGAAAATGGATATGGCATTGCGAAATTATGTGCAGGACATATGAGTCGCATATTATGTAAGCAACTTGGATTGAGGCATATATGGACTCGTATTTTGAGTGTGTATGGTCCAATGGATAATGAGTATTCTCTGACAATGTCAACAATTGTTAAACTTATAAATGGTGAGCAGACGCATTTTACTAGTGGCGAGCAAATCTGGGATTTTCTCTATAGTGAAGATGCAGCAAACGCATTTTATTTAATTGGAGAAAAAGGAGTTAATGGAAAAACGTACTGCCTCGGAAGTGGCAATACATGTTTGCTAAAAGACGCAGTTACAGAAATTATTAACCAAATTAACCCTAGTGTCAAAATTGGAATAGGTGATTTACCATATCCGCCCAATCAAGTCATGTTTCTTTGTGCAGATATAGGAAGTCTTACTGCAGATACTGGATTTGTTCCATTGGTAACATTTAAAGAAGGAGTACGTAAGACTATAGAATGGTATAAGAAGAATAATAAATGAAGAAGACGATGTTGTTCCAATAAGTGAAGCAATAGTCGAGCAGCAAAAGAAAGTAAAATCATATATTTCTTACGCTCCAGTTATTATAAGTTGATAAAAAGGATGTCCGAAGTAGAGCAAATAGAACATTTTACAGGCGTTGGATTATATGATAAGAGCTTTATAAATGTTCTTCGAGATTTGAATGATCGGACACCTTTTTTACGTGGTATTGTTGCTGAATTTAGGCTGAAACATAAATATATTCCAAATGGTGTTTATGATTGTAAGTTAATAATTTTTAATATTGAAAAGAGGTAAAAAATGAAAAGAAACTATGAAAATATTGATAGATGTAGAGAGAAAAATTTAATTAGAATTTGTCCTATATGTAATTGCAATAAAGGATATGTTTTGCATAGTCAAAAAATGATATTACCAGATGACTACTTATTAGATAGCAATTTTGATATTGTTAAGTGTATTCAGTGTGGTTTTATATATTTGGATAGTAAGTCAGTACAAAAAGATTATGATACCTATTATGAATGTTTATCTAAATATGAAAGTGATACTACAATAACTGGAAGCGGAGTAACAGAAGGAGATAATGTAAGATTTGATAATATATCAAAACATATAGAGGAGGTATTAAATAATAAGGATGCTAGTATATTAGATTTAGGATGTGCAAATGGTGGACTGCTGTTTTCTTTAAGAAATAGAGGATACAAAAATGTTGTAGGATTAGATCCATCTAAAGTATGTGTCAGTAATGTAATGAATAAAGGAATAAAGGCTTTACAAGGCAATATTTTATCATCTGAACTTTATGAGCTTTCCAAGGAATATGGAGGATTTGATTGTATTGTATTATCTAATGTTTTAGAGCATATTTATGATTTGTCTAACGCCATAAAAAAGGTTATAGAATGTCTAAAAGATGATGGCATATTATGTATAGAAGTGCCTAATGTATTAAAGTATTTTGAATATTTTACTTTGCCTTTTCAATATTTTAATATTGAACATATTAATCATTTTGATAATATATCTTTAAATAATTTATTACTAATCAATGGGTATTCATGCATTAGTTTGAAGGAAAATGAAGATATAATAACTTTAAAACAAAGTTATCCGGTTCTAACTGGATTTTACAAAAAGAAGAATGATAATAAATTATTGCCAGATAACTATATTTATGATGATTATTTAAAAGAAATTGATACTTATATCGAAAAATCAAAAGAAAATCACATTAGAATAAATACTGAATTAGAAAATATGTTGATTGAGTTTAAAGATGTGGTAGTATGGGGAACGGGGATGTACACTTCATGGTTATTAGCTAATACTAATTTAAATAAATTGAATATAAAAGCTTTTGTGGATAACGATAGAAAAAAACAGGGTGAAAGTATGATTGGAGTGAAGATAATATCTCCTGAACAATTAAAAGTTTATGATGAACCAATATTTATTTGTTCAATATATTATAGTGATGATATTGAAAGACAAATTAAAGATGATAAATTAACAAATAAAATAATTAAGATAAACTAAATCTTTATAAAATGCAAGAAAAATGTTATCAATATTTTAAAGTTGGTAGTGTAAAGTGAGCTATGAAAAACAGAGTAAAGAAATTTCTGATTATGAATTTTAAAAAGAAAAATTCTCTAAGAAAGAACTATGACGCTAAGACTGTTAATTATGCTTGTGGACGGGCTTTGAACTATAATGCTTTTAGTTATAAAGTAGTAAAACGAATATGTGAAAAAGGCATTATTGAATTTTCTACAGAGACTAATATCAGTTATATAAACACTGAAACAACCTACACGCATAGATAACTTTCGGAATATTTGCATTTATAAAGATTGGGGGGAATTAACTAATGTTTGAAGCCCGTTTAGGGCTATTTTCTCACTAGTAGCTTGATATACAGCCTTTAAGTCTATATCTGGTATTTGTAATTGTTTCATTTTATTTTCTCCTATCATAATCCTTTGTGGTTATTTATTCCACAAATACCAGTTATACATACATAAAAAAAGCATATACAGATTTGATTTACACAAATCTGTATACGCTCCCATTAATTCCATACAGCCCAAGGCCTATTTTTTTCATTCCACATAGTATTTACTCTTTCAACATCTTTAAAGGTATCTATGGCAGTCCAGAAATCCTTATGGTGATATATAGACAGTTGTTCTTCTGTTGCTAATTTTACTAAAGGTTCCTGTTCAAAGAAACAATCCTTTTCAGGAATATAATTAAAAACTTTTTTGTTTAAAACCATGAAGCCGCCATTAATGAAATCCTGTGATATTGGTTTCTCAGTAAAACCTTTAACTATACCATTTTCTATACGTAAAACCCCATAAGGGGATACAGGATTTATACCAGTTATTGTAGCAATCTTTGATTTCTTATAATGACATTCTAGTAGTTTATTTATATCTACATTACTTAAAATATCTCCATAGGTAAGCATAAAATTGTCTTCATCAATATATTTTTGTATTTTTTTTATTCTACCCCCAGTAAGGGTTTCTAGCCCAGTATTTATAATTGTCACTTTCCAGTCTTCTTCTATTTTCGTTAAATATTCTATTTTTTTATCTCTATTCATATAAATTGATATATCGTTGTTCATCCACTCTAAATTCATAAAATAATCTTTTATCATCTCTCCCTTATAACCTGTACATAGAACAAAATCATTAAAACCAAAGTGCGAATAATACTTCATTATGTGCCAGATTATAGGGTGACTTCCTACGCTAACTAGAGGTTTAGGCCTATATTGTGTGACTTCTCTCATTCTTGTTCCTTTTCCTCCGCAAAGAATAACTACTTTCATATTGCACCTCACTGTTAATAGTTTTTATTTAAAAACTGAATTTATTTTAAATAGTTTTACTTGCATTATATTCATAAACGACTATGACTGTGAAAAAGTCTAAAGTCTTCTTTAACTTAAACATATTATAAATTTCATTGTCATATATTTAAATTAAACAGAATTATTGTGAGGAAAAAAAGAAAAGTTTTGCAAACAAAGGATAGTGAAACTTGTAAAGAAAGTTATTAAAGGAGGTATAACCAACATGCTTAAAGACCAACCACAAATTGCTCAAGTACTTAAAATCATTAGTGAATTAGTTGAAGCGGCAGAATATATGAATAGTTGTGCAGAGTCAAGAAAGTTTGAACAACTTGAAAAGTCTGCAACAAATATGATACAGACATTGCAGACTCTTGCATATCAGATAAAACAAGAAAATGCCTTTATTAGTGTATCTGCAAGTTGTGAGAATCTCATATATTCTATTAATAATATTTTAAAATTGGTGAAAACTAGATCTGAAAAAATTTGTTCAAAAATCGAATTTGAATTAATTCCAATTTTACAAGATTTCTATTATGATTTTTATTTTTTTACTAGTGTATTTGGAAATAAAGAAAAAGAAAAAAAACATTATCAAGAAGAGTTTGTGCCAATGACTAGAAATAGCTACATTGACAAAAGTATGAAAACTGGCAAATATAAATATGATGTTTCAATTGCAGTATTTGCTTATAACAAATTAGAATATACGAAACAATGTGTTGAAAGCATTATAAAACATACACCAAGTTATATAAATTATGAGTTAATACTTATAGATAATGGATCTAATGATGGAACTTATGAATATTTTGAATCCCTGTCGCCTACAAAAATATTTAAACTGAAACTTAATTCTTTGAATATGGTATTCGGTGCAGTTTCAAGGATTTATGAAGGACGATATATATTATTAATCTCAAATGATATTGTAGTTACTGAAAATTACTTAGATAACTTAATAAAATGTATTGAGTCAGATCCTAAAATAGCTATGGTAGTTCCTACAACGCCTAATATATCTAATTGTCAGACAATACCGGTAAAATATTCAACTTTTGATGAAATGAATGCTTTTGCAAAAGCAAATAATATTTCAAACCCAATTCGATGGGAGGAGCGAACAAGGTTATGTAATCCAGTTAGTTTTTATAGGAGTGATACTGTTATTTCATCCAAGGGAGTGGGGGTTATTGACAAATATTTTATATATAGCGAATTTTCTGATGATGCAGTATCATTGCGACTAAGGCGTGCAGGGTATAAGTTGATTTTAGCAAAAGATTGCTATTGTCATCATTTTGGAAGTGTGACACTAAGAGAAGCACAAATCAAAGAAAATACACTTGGGAAAAGTCGAAAATTATTTATTGACAGGTATGGAGTAGACGCATGGAATATCGGTTTTTGTTACGACCCTAAATTTATAGAAGTATTGACCGTAAAAGAAAAAGGGAGAGTAAATGTGTTAGGGATAAACTCTGGTTTCGGGTCAAATTCACTCAAGATTAAAACATTGCATAGAGAAGTAGGAAACCAGGAGACAGAATTGTTTTTTGTAACAGATGATGAGCGCTATGTTCCTGATTTGCAAGCATACAGCACTAATGTAAGACATGTCTTTGAGATAACAGCTGATATTTTTAAGGATATTTCCTTTGATTACATCTTATTAGAGGCAAATGTTAAAAAGATTATTAGTACTGCTGATAACTTTAATAAGATGAAGGAAAAGGTTAATAAAGGAGGGATGCTTGCCATATGTGCCACAAGTCCCGAAGATATAGAAATACTTGATAGGTTGAATGCTGATAAGTCTATAGATGGGAATAATGGACATTGGTTTATTTGGACATCCTAATTTATTTATAACTTGCTATTAGGATTACTCCCCATAGCAAGTTATGTTTTCTAATTTCATTATTAATTATTTTCGTCATCAAATAACCATCTAATTAAGGAAAATTTTGATTGTTTAGGGCTCTCATTAGGACTTTTCTTTGAAGCTTCTTTTGAAGCTGGTAAATTATGGATTTTAAGCAAATCTAATTGTTGTTTTAGACTTTCTGTCTCCTTTTTACTTTCAATTAAATTTCTTTCAATTATTATTTTTTCCTTATCCTTTAATAATAACTTTTGCTCTAAATAGCTAATTTTATCTTTTAATTTACTATTCTCATCTGTGTACAACTTGATTTTTTCCTTTTCTTTATAAAATTGGTATTTAAGCTTTGACATTTCCTCTTTTTCATACTCTATAGCCTTGTTTAATCTTCTTGATTCTTCTTTTGAACTCCTAAGTTTTTGTTGCAATTCTTCTTTTTCTATTTCAAGCATTTTCAATTTAGTAAAGGAATCTCCTGACTTTTCTACATCATAATCTACATTTTCCACCTCCATTTTTAAGCTTTTGTTATCATCAACTCCTATAGCAACTAAATCTTCTAGAGATTCATGTAAAAATAATTGTTCCTCTCCATTTTGGTTCAGTGCATATATCTCATGGTAAGTGTATTTATCTTGATTATCTGATGAATATTCCTGATAGAATATTTTTACAGGTAATCTCTTATCAAAGTGCCTGTATACCCTTGTAATACTAAAATTTTGTCCATAATTTGTAGAAAAACATCCATAAAGTTTATCCTCACAAATCCACAGAGCCCATAATACCTTATTGGATAGTATTAATAGACAAGAATCAATTTTTTTATGTTGAAACAGTACAGTATTTTTTTGTAATCCTATCTCCTTATATTGGTAAATCAATCTATTAAACTTATTGTCTTGAGTGATAAACAAATAGTGGTCTCTATTTTCTTCTACACAAAAAGTAAAATCTATGTAAGGTAAGAGAGATGTATATATGACTTCTTCCTTTCCCCATCTCCCTTCAATAATATGAAAAGTTTTAGAAATTAATTGGTATCCTTCAACTAACATAGTGTTCAATAGAACTAGGTTAGATTTAGAATCTTGAGAAATACAATATGAAAATTTAGAACAATAATCTAGTTGGGTAATTATTTGTGGGCAACTCTTCTGTATTCCATTTTTTACTATTTGATGAATTAGTACTTCCGAATAAGTATGATTATCGACTATATTATATAACAAGTGTATATCATCTAAGTGAAAGAATGCGCTAATGTATATAGGTGTGATTACATCATACTTCATATGAAGAAGAATTTTATACTTCCATTCTGTTTCTTTCAATGTGCATAAAATAAGGTCACCACAAATATCTTGGCAGAAAACATGAATTTTTCCGTTCCACTCCTCAAGAACACAAAAATATTCCAAACATGTTTTATAAATACTAATCTTCTCTGACCAGCTTCGTTTCATAAGTATCTGATAAGATATACCTTGATGACTATCATAGCAAAATTTTAGAACTCTTCCATCTTTCTGCTTAATTAAATAATAATCATATTTTTGGTTAGTCATTATTCTCACTCTTTTATTTCACCTCTCTTTTGACAGACTTCACAGTTCTTACAAAGTGGAATAAATACCATTTCATCTACAATCACTTTAGTCGAAATTAAAGTACTAACGTCAAACTTCAAGTTTTTGTCTATGATCACTGGAGCATTTGTTAACATAGTAAAGGAATTGACAACGAATTGAACCCCCTGTTGTTCCGCATAAGCTGGTATATATAATGTAGCTTTCTGCTTTCCTTCAAGCCTTCCTTCAATAACAGATTTTTGTTCCTGTTGATCTTTATACTCTATGTAGTAAGGTATGTAAAAGTCATATTGTAGCATGGAGTATTCTTTTCGAGCATCTATAATTTTTCTATTTTTTGTTTCATCTATAATTTCACACTTTTTGAATATAATTTCTTCTATACTTGAAATGTTTTCTAATTTTAGAGGTAATTTAGTTAATACTTCAGAAAAAATCATTTTTTCTTGATAGGTAGATAGAATTTTTTTTGCTAGTATTATAGTTCCATTTTTTTGTTTCCATTTGTCTTCCGAACTTGTAAAAATAAAAGATTCTTCATCTATTTGAAGCTTGCGCTGAGTGACTATTCCAATATCGTATGGAATGCTATTATTTCGTTGAAAAGTAAAGGTATCTAAAATAACGTTACTATAAGTATCAATCCTGTCAAGTACGCCTTTTCCATCATTACTTCGACTAGTTGCAAGAAGTATTTTTTTATCAGGAGATAATCGAAGTCTTTGCAATTCTGGAAGAGTAGTTTTGATTATTGCTGTACGCTCTCCTTTTAGTAAGTCTATAACTTCAATTCTATGTAATCCGCTATTTGCTGCATATAAAAAAAGTTCACTTTTCTCTAAAGCCGTAATAATAGATCCCTTTTGCAAATCTATATACGAACTATTCCCGTCTTCAAGATTCAATATGGAGATATTATATTTATTACTTCCTTTAGTAACTCCTTTATTAGCAATATAGGCATGCTTTTCATCTTCTCCTATGAGAAAGCAACTAGGTGCAGTACCAACATTTTTGTATAGCTTGATTAAATGAAAATCTGATGTAGAATATACTTTTAGTTCATTTTTTAAAATATCTAATACAACCAGCTTTTCTCTATTCTTATCAAGTTCCAAGCTAGCCGCAGCAATAAAGCCTGTTATACAACCAATCTTTTCACCAGTTCTTAAACTATAAATACATACTTCTTCTGTATTACAAACATATATCCTCTGAGCGAAGGAGTCCACTTGTATATTTCCATTATTGGGCATATGCCATGTTTTATTGAGATCATATAAATCATGAATAAGTGTGACTGTACTATTCCTATCACTGGCTATATACACATTATTTTTGTCATCTACGATGATATTTTGAGGCCTTGGACCAATTTCAACTTCCTTTATAATGCGATAACTATCTCCATCAATAATAGACACCATACCCGTACCTAAGTTTGATACATAATAGATAGTATTTTCTCTTTTATCAACCATAGACTCTATTTCACCCCATCACTTACTTATACTAAAAAATATGCTTTGTACATGTTTATTATGCAATAGAAACATGAAAAGACCTGGTTTTAACCAGATCTTATTCAACTAATTCATAAGTTTCATTTTTTCCTTCTCTCATAATCCTATATATTGAAGTAGGATAAATATTGTTCCTTTTCAATTCGGTTTGGACAACTTCTATATCAATTTCTTTAAACTTTACAGCCTGAGTACAGCTAATATTAATTTTATTAGGAGCATTAACGAGTTTTACCTTAATATTTTTTCGGATTAGACGTTCATACATATATAATGCTCTATGATGAGAAGTAAAAATCATTATATAATCATAGTATTCGGTTTTCATATTAATCACCTCTATTTTGTATCCGCCTAATATAATTTGTAAAGACTTACTACTCTATTATATGCTAAAAAAGCTTAGAAGTGATTTACATTCCACTTGATCTCTTTCTTAATAATCGTTCCATAATAGATTGATTCTTCTCAAATTTAAGTTCTTCATATAGTTTCTTATTTTCTTCAGTTATCGTCTCAACTTGTTGTCGAATTTTTAAGTTTTCTGATTCGCATTCTTTCAATTTATTTTCAATACTTGTTTTAATATTTTGTTCCCCTAATAACTTTTCTTTTGTGTCTTCCAGTTCTTTTTGAAGAGTTACTATAAAAATTTCTTTTTGAGATAATTGCTCTTTTGTATTCTCTAGCTCTCTTTGGTAATTTTCTGTAATTACGTATCTTTCTGATAATTGTTTTTTTATTTCCTTCAGCTCATTTTTAAGATTTGTTGTGAGAAGTTCTTCTTCTAAAAACTTTTGCTTTGTAACCTCTAACTCTTTCTGAATGTTCTGTTTTAATTCAAAGAATAAGGCGCAATTCTCATCTACCTTTCGTTTTTGTTCTAATATTCTAGCAACTCGTTCTTCATATTCTTCTATGAATCTTTGCTTCTTCTTTGCCTGCATACTTAAAGAAGCAATTTTCTTTTCTAATATTTTGTTCTCTGATTTTACACGAGATAATTCAAGTTTTAAACTCTGAAATATCTCTGTTTCAGAAGGTGTATCTGCATTAACTTTACTTACCTCATATTTTAATGAATCTTTAGTATTTATTGCAAACTGACTTGGAATAAACAAGCACAAATCTACTTCATTAGTTCCATAAACTTTCCTTGCTTTAATAGAATCCTCATTATCACAGCAAATAAAACAATTATATCTTTCGATTTTATGTTCATCACCTCTATTAAAGTAAACTGCACTATTCCATTTTTCATCATCAAAACCTGAATAAAAAATCCTACCTTGTTCCAACCAGCAAGAATACAATTTGTTATTTTTAATAAATAGTAAAGGATCTACTAATTCTGAGCTGCTTTCATGAACTTTAAATTCTTGGATTTCTCCACTTATATCTATACAAACATGATCCAGAAAATATATAGAATCTTCTCTAGACTTATTTAATATATGAATATCTTGTTGATTCATTAACACATCAAAGCATATATCGTCTCCTTGAATACCATAAAGCCTTTTTATAGTAGACCATCTATGATTTTCAAAGCTGCAATAGTTTAAAGATACCTCATCTCCTTCATCGGTAATAAAAAACACATTAATATTATTCTTTTTAGTTACATTTATTGAATAGTGTTCGTTTAAATTAGGTATTAATATAATATCCTGCAATGAAGTATCGGTTGTTTCTTTTCCATTCCATATACAATGCATTAATACCCCATGATCGCTACCATCATTACCTATTAATAAATAAAAGATATGCATCTCATCACCGATAATTTCAACTTTTAAGTTCTGTATTTCAAATTCATCACTTTCTATTTGAGAGAGCTTCTTTCCTAACCATTGTTTATTCTTCATGGTACAATATTTTAGATTTCCGTTAATATTGCTATATACTATATGTATTGTCTCATCATTAGTAATGTAAACAGTAAAGTCTAGTACCTCCTTATCAATCAGACTTTCTTTTGTCCATTTTCCTTCTTCGTACATAATTGTGTAACATAATTCTTTATTGTTATTTTGAAAAAACTTCCATATATTATTTGCATAATCGACATATATCCAGGGATATACTCTACTCATGACTACTCCCCCCTCTTATGAAATTATATTTTTAACGGAAACCCATTATGCTCTTCTATAAAATAAAAAATTATTTTAATATAATCTCTTAATTGTCACCACTTTTATATTTTGACATATGATATATTATAGGTCTTGAATAAATTAACATTTGTTATAAATTTTAAATGGGAGGGTAATTATTGTAACCACTTTTATTTTTTAACATATGATATATTGTAAACCTAAAATAAATTTATGTTTATTATAACTTTTTGAAAAGGAGGAGAATTTATGTCCATTAACTTCAAGAGATTTGTGCCACGTCCTGGTCTTGTAAATAAACAAGGACGCCTACCGGATCCTTCTGAACTAGTTTGCATTGAAGTACCTAAGATTTTTGATCAATGCTTAATCAAAAGATGTCTTGTATATGGTGAAGGTCCTGACACAAATACAACAGATTGCGAATTAAGAAGTGAGCCCCTTACAGATCCTAAGAGATATATTGGCAGTAGGGATTTCAATATAAAGCTGATCTCTGTGGATAAAACTCCACTTAAGGGAAAACCAGGTTTTAAAAAAATAGTTATTTGTTACACAATCTCTTTCTATTCGGATTATATTGATTGTAATGGTGTAAACAAAAGTGAATTCTATGAAATTAATAGAACAGATGTAGTCGGAAAATTCTACTGCCCTGATTCTATAGCTCAAATCTCTGCTAGTTTTGTACCAGTTCATGGAGCAAAAGATTTAGATTCTGATATTATAAAACTTGAAATGGTTGCTGATGCCCTAGGCGGTGAATTACTACAAGATGAAGAGGGCAACGATGTTCTAGATATCACTTTAGGTTACTACATTGTTGTAAAATGTGAGCTTATTGTACAACTTCTCATTCCGGCCTATGATTATTGTCCAGTTCCAAAAGAACCATGTGAAGAAGAACCTGAGGAGGACCCATGTGAAAGATTTGAAAAGGCTCCAATTCCTAAGTTCTATCCAGATCAGAACTTAGACCCATTGTTCCCTGACTGTGACGATAATGACGAAGAGGATGATTAAATCCTATTATCATCTTTCTCATAATTGAAAGGCCAAGCGATAGTTCTACTAATAAATGAATAATGTAATGCTATAAAATTTAGGTAGGCATGAAGTGTGATAATAGTTTTTGGGCATATTGTTATATTTCTCACTAAAGTTCGTATCTATCATCACCTTTTTATACACGATTCATATATTATAGTAGAAACATTCAATAGATACCTAGATAGCTCAATTATTCATGTAGTAATTTTTAATTAAAAGGAGGATTTTATTATGAATTCAATGTCAAGAACTCATTTTAGTGATGATTGTAATCCTTGCAAAAAAGAAGAAAAACACTGTACAACTGTTGTAAAATGTGGATCCCCTAGTTCAACTACAATTCCAGCTGCTACTGTAGCAGGAACTACTTTTACAGTTACTTCGCTTACTTTAGACACTTCTAAATTATGTGATCCAACTGTTAAATTAGAATTTGCAAGCAATATCGTTGCTGCAGTTGCTTTTACAGGTACTATAAATTTTCAAGTATTTAAAATTTGTAGAGGACAGCTTACTCCAGTTCCAGTTGGACCTGCATGGACACTAAGTGAAACAGCACTGCTTTTTGCTGAAACATTCTCATTCTTCATTTGTGATTGCAACTTCTGTTATGATGAGTGTTGTACCTATACTGTAGTAGCAACTGTTACTAGCGCCGTTACAGTTGGAACTCTTGCTATCAATAACGCGACTCTTGGAGCAGTTGCAGCATCTGGTACAGGTGGATGTTGCTAAAAATTAAGAATTATACACAAAAACTAAATAGTTTAGTTAACTTTGAGTTAGGGGCATTCAACTATTGTTCCTAAATCCATCAGAATCCCGTAGTGTGGATTTTCTACACCGGGATTTTTTTATGTTTACTTTTCTATGAATATATAGTTCCTATATGATACTATTTGAAATTATAACACGATAATATATAATACTTGTAAAACCTTTGAAAAAATATACATCCCAAATATCTATAAACATATTGTTGATATTCGGGATGCGCTGATGCTAATAAAGTATTAGTATTTTGTTTAACCGCTTTTAAATAATAGTATTAGTCCCATTTAATTAAGTTGGGATTTTCATCAAGTATAGACTTATATTGTTCTAAGATACCGTATTTTCCTTCTGGGTCTAGTTGCAAATACCTAGTATATTTAGATTCTCTTAGTTGAGGCGTTGACCATCCTAAATGTTTTAATCTAGTGTAACATACACAACCATTTAGATTGAATATATTTTCAGGAATTCTTCCACAATGAAGAGGCCTTTCACTCCAAATATAATTAAAATTTGGCTGATATCTTATTAGAAATGGTCTATAGCATTTATGAGACTGCCAGTAGATATCCTCTCTATAATGGTTTTCATCCCACATATCGTATAGTCTAAAGGCATAATAGTCAAAATTAGGTTGATTCATTAATATTTTAATATTGTCAAGTATTTTATCTTCAAAAACTTCATCTGCATCCAAACTTAAGATCCAATCGGGCTTTGTATCTATAGTCATTCTCCATAGTTGCTTTCTTAAAATAATCTCATTATTAAAACTATGCTCTTTATTTGAAACTATAGTTAATGGTATATCTTTTAGTATTTCTTTGCATATTTCAACAGTATTATCCTCACTAGCATCGTCTAAAATTACTGCATTATCTATATATTTAGCTGCATGCATTAAAACTCTTTGTAAAAAATTTTTACTTTCATTTCTTACTAGCATTGAAAGGGTCAACTTGTTACCTTTTTCTTTATTTATCCTCTCTTTCTCTTCTAACAAATCTAAAAGTAAAAATCCAAAAATCGGTTTGTTATTACTATTTTCAACTTCTATAGTATCTACAAACCATTCTTTATTACATTGCGTATTCAATACTAATTGACAGTAGTAATTTTTAGATAAATTCTCTGTACTAACGTTACTATTTAGTTGAAACTTGCAGGTTGCTTTAATTTTTGAATCACCAATCATAAAGGTATCAATAGCAATATCTAATATATTTATAGTACAAAGTAGTTTTTTCTCTAAAATATAATTTTTAATTATATTTTCATTTAGCTTAAAGATGTTTAAATATTGAGGAGACAGGTATTTAGTTTTCTCAATTGTACTAATATACCTGTAGTCATAGGAGTAAAAGTTTTTTAAAAATTCCTTAATAAAGACATTGATATCCAATTTAGACATATCAGCAGAAAACTTTTTATCCAATGAATTTAAATCGTTTTTACATTTATTTCTAAATTCCTTTACCCCCTTTATATCCTCTTTCCGATATATATGATAGGCAGGATAAGTAGTATTAACATAAAGCTTTAAACCTAAAGCTGCTGCTCTTATACAAAAATGCCTATCTTCTCCCCAAAAATGTAAATTATAAATTTTATTAAAGTTAATACCTTTAGCTAGTGCTTTTTTGCTTATTAGTGTACAAGCTCCTAATCCTCCTACTTCATAAGTACCAGGTTTTTTTAATTGTTCTATAAAGTCTATATATCTTTTATCAGATTCAGCTTGACTTAACACTTCAAAGCTTTTCTTAGGAACTAGTGAATATTCGTTATATAACCAAATTTGTGGTAATTCTACAGAATCATTTTTCCACTTAGTCCAAAAAATTTCAGATATGATGTCTTTATTAAGACTAATTAAATGAATTAATGTTTTGGGATGCAATATTATATCGGAATCTATTAAAAATAGATAATCATAGGATTTTTGTATACTATATTGTATAATTCTATTTTTATATTCTGCTATTTTCCATATCAAATTATCTTTCCAATAATGAGTATCTTCTGTTCGGATGTAATTATCTATTTTCTCACCTTGTTCGATAATTACTCTTTCATTGGATTCTTTAGAAAATTTGCAAAGAAGGTTGCTTGAATTAGTATCATCATTATCATCTATAAAAAAATACTCTACTAAAACATTTTCTTTTATCAAATATTTTAGAGAACTTATAAAGTTATCTAATATCTCATATTCTTGTCGTATAGGGCTTCCAATCAGAACTCTTATATTCTTGTCCATTAGCTTTTCACCTCGTATAAAAAAATTTAATTCATTATCTAATTTATATTATTCATAATATAAATTTTTGTTTACTTATACAAAATTAAAATAGCTTCAAAGCTAAAATGATTAAAATATAGACTTAATATGAAATATTTGTTGTTGTAAGTGCAATTCTATTATAAACACATATAGCATAACTGCATATACTATAGTAATTCATACTATAGTTATTGACAGAGTGAACAATAAAAATAAATGAAATAAAGATAAAAGATAAAGTAACAAGGAGATGGAATTATGTCATTTGTACAAGTTAAGCCTACGGATGATGCATATATATCTAAGTTAAATGCTAATGTAAACTTTGGTAGTGCAGATGTTTTGTTTACAGGAAGGTTTGTTCAGCCTAACGATAGTTACAGAAGCCTATTAAAATTTAATTTAACTAATGCTATTCCTCCAGGAAGTAGTATATTAAATGCTTATTTAAAATTGTTTGTTTATAGAAAAGATTCCCCTGATTTAGTGTTATCGCCACAAACTGTTAATGTATTTACAAATCAAACCGACTTTTTTCAAAATACAGTTACTTGGAATAATGCACCTTTAATAGATCCAACAATTTATTCTGTGGATGTAACAGATGCGGATATTAATAATTTTATTAGTATTGATATAACAAATCTAGTAGTTGACTGGATTAATGAAGTAAAACCTAACAATGGTATTACATTAGTTGGAATAGAAAATATAATTGACACTATCATAGGATATTTATCTGAAGAATGGATGGGACCAACACAAAGACCATTTTTAAATATAGAATATGATATAGTTTCACCTACAGGAACAACAGGAGCAACAGGAGCAACAGGAGCAACGGGAGATACCGGAGCAACAGGAGCAACAGGAGATACCGGAGCAACAGGAGCAACAGGAGATACCGGAGCAACAGGGGCTGACTTAGC
>NZ_JAEEGC010000034.1 GCF_019207025.1 Clostridium thailandense
CTCTTTTGTAATTGCTTTATAAGAAATATATACTTAATGATTAATATGTCAAGTTTATATTGACTTCTAATGCAGAAACATCTTAAAATGTAAAGAACGATAATTTTAAAGGGAGTTATATTATGAGGGATAAAAGCAAAATTAAGTTAACTAAAGAGAAGAAGGAAGAAATGATTTCTTTAATAAAAAATTATTTTTTAAATGAAAGAGAAGAAGAATTAGGTGATTTAGCTTCAAATCTAATGTTAAATTTTATAATAGAGGAGTTAGCGCCAGAATTCTATAATCAGGGGGTTTATGATTCTTATAAGTATATGAATGACAGAACTGAGGATTTGCTATCCATTCAAATATATTGATTTAGATAAATTTATATTTTTAGATGAAGAGGGAGATAAGCTTAAAGCGAAGGAGCAATTAACATTTAGAAGTCTTCCTAATGTTCAGGAAGGATTTGTTGCACTTATGGAAAACTAACTAGTTGATTTACATATAAGTGCAACAACCTCTTATGTTATTTAATTCATTACTTATTGTTTTCAGAATAAAATTTTGTGATTTAGTAATTTTAAAAAATAAGTTGAAATACATTTTAAAGCATTATATGATGAATTCAGGCATCGATGTACTCTATTAAAAAAGAAGGTTAGTTATGGATATTAATATTGAAATGATATCATCATATAAAATTGCTTATATACGAAAAACAGGCCCTTATGGTTCGGAAAATGTGCAAATAATGGAGCAATTAAAAAGTTGGGCCAGAGAAAAAAAAATACTTAATGAAAGTTCAATTATATTAGGAATAGTCCAAGATAATCCTCAGTTAACAGAACCTAAAGATTGTCGTTATGATACATGCTTGGTTGTTTCCAATGAATTTAAGGTTGATAACAAGTATATCAATTTTGGAAAAACTATGGGTGGAAAATATTGCGTATTTAAAATAAGGCATACGGTAGATGCTGTGCAAAAAGCATGGATGGAAATATTTCCGGAGTTATCAAGAATGAATTATGAATTTGATGATAGAAGACCTATTATTGAACGCTATGCAATGGAGATGATAAATAATCATTATTGTGAAATTTGTGTACCAATATTGTAAAAAAATATTAAAACGAATTCAAAAAGGTTACAAATAAATCTAAGGCAGCCTAAAAAGTCAGGTATAAGGATTGACAATTCTTGTACCTGTTTTTTTATTAAATATTATAAAGATTTTATAATATTTAATAAAATAGGCAGTTAAGTACACTGGATATTATGGAGTGTTTTTGTATAAGTACCAACTATTGACATGTTGTGATTTTTGAGTTAAAGTATATCTATAATTAATATATCAAGACGATATATTAATTATAAATATATAATTGACATTTATGGAGGAAATTATGTTGGAATATGTTATCGAAGGTCTGCTGATGCAGAATGACATGAGCGGGTATGATATTAAACAGAATATTGATAGCGTAAAATATTTTAATGCGAGCTATGGTAGCATTTATCCAACACTAAAAAAAATGGAGGCTGAAGGACTAATAATATCAAAAGAAATAGTTGAAGGTGGAAAGTATAAAAAAATATACAGTATTAACGACAAAGGTAAGAAAAGGTTTTCGGAATGGCTTCAGAAACCTGTTGATATAGTACGGTCGGATAACGAACACCTTGTTAAAATGTCTTTTTATAGCTATGTGCCAAAAGAAAAATTAAAAGATTTAATCTCTGAACTTATTATAAATGTAAGTGCAATGATTCGTAGATTAGAGGTTCTTAAGATGAGACTTGAAAAAAATATGGATGATTTTCAAACCTGGACAGTTGTGTTTGGAATTGACTATTATCGTTTTTTGAAGGAGTGGTATCAGAGGCTTCTAAAAGAACTTAATTAAGAATAAATTTAATTAATGGGGGGATTTTGATGTCAATTGATTTAAATGATTTAGTGAAAGATGCATTGGAACTAAATGCAAGTCATGCAGCTATAGCTGATACGTCAAAAATTAAGTTTCATGAAGAATTTAGAAAGGCGTGTGAGAAAAACGTTTGCCGCAAATATGATACAAATTGGATGGGACCACCTGCAATCGGTCCTATAGAAGTTTTGATGGAAAAAGCAAAAAAATATAAGCAGGGTCTTTTATTCCAAACCGTAATCCAATTGAAAAGTTCATTTGATTTAAAAGGCATGAATGAGGGGTACACTAAACATTGTGAAAACTTCAGAGTAATTCTTGACCATATAAAAACAAAATATGGTTTTAAGGATATGCTTCCTTTAAATGCAGGCTGCTGCAGTGTATGCTCGAAATGTGCTTATCTAGACAAGGAACCATGTCGTAATCCTGATAAAGCTTTTTCTTCCGTTGAAGCATATGGAATGGATGTTATGGCTCTTGAAAAAAACAGTGGAATTCCAATTTATAACGGTAAAAATACGGTATCTTATGTAGCACTCATTCTTTTTAATATAGATGAATAGAGTGGCTTTTTAAAATATACTAGTGATTCTAAGTTGGTTGACAAGCTTTTTTAAGCAAAAAACAGATACTCATGGAGGGATAACAATGAATAACTATACCATAACTTTTGAACCAGGAAATCGTAAAATAATTGTTCCTGAAGGAAGTTCAATTAAAGAAGCACTTACATCAGCTGGTTTAGATTTTGATTTTCCTTGCGGCGGTAGGGGAACCTGTGGAAAATGTCGTATTAAAGTTTTAGAGAAAAACTTAGACCCTACTGAAAAGGAATTAAAATATCTTGAGGAAAAGGAACTTCTAGAAGGTATACGCCTTGCTTGTCAAATAGAAATCCATGATAATATTACTTTGCAGCTCAATACAGAAAAAGAAAATACCCACAACATACTAAAGACTTCTACTGAAAGATCTTATAGTGTTGAACCTCTTATTCAAAAAGTTTATACAGCAGTAAAAGCTCCTACTCTAGAAGATCAATCATCTGATTTCAAACGTTTAAAAGAAAGTATTATGTTAAAATATCCTAATTGCAAGGCTGTTAAAATTAAAATCGATGCACTACAGGATTTGCCTTATAAAATTAGAGAGTCAGAGCAGTCTGTCACAGTAATTATTGATAAAAATGAAATTATAGGTGTTGAACAGGGGAATACTACGAATAAAATGCTAGGTATAGCTTTTGACATAGGTACGACTACTATTGTAGCATATCTGATGGATTTATATACTGGAAAGGAACTAGCGGTTTCATCCTCATTAAATCCGCAGGTTAAGTTTGGAGCAGATGTAATTTCTCGTACTTCCTATGCTAATCAAAATGAAGATGGTATAAAAACAATGCAGGATGCGCTTTTAAAGATAATGAATAAGCTTATTGATAATACTGTAGAAATATCTGGTCTATCAAGGAAGGATATTTATGCTATTACTGTAGTAGGAAATACCTGCATGCATCATCTATTTTTAGGTTTAACACCTCGTTATATTGCTGCTGCTCCTTATGTTCCTGTAATAAGTGAAACTATTGAGCTAGATGCCTTTAAACTTAATTTTAATATTAATAAGGCTGGTAAGGTTTTCGTCCTTCCAAATATTGCTGGCTTTGTAGGAGCAGATACAGTTGCAGTAGTTTTAGCAACTGAAATGGATAAAAGCAAAGATATAAAACTAGCCATTGATATCGGTACTAACGGAGAAATGGTTTTAGGTTCTTCTAAAAAGCTAGTTTCATGTTCTACTGCTGCTGGGCCAGCCTTTGAAGGAGCTCAAATTAGCAGTGGAATGCGTGGTGCTTCAGGAGCTATTGATCACATAAGATTTGGAGAGGCTCTTACATATACGGTAATTGATAATGAAAAGCCAAAAGGAATTTGCGGCTCTGGGTTATTAGATATTATTGCCTGCTTCGTTGAATTTGGAATAATCAATAAAAGAGGAAAAATATTGTCCCCTGATAAGTTTACTAATCCCGCAGCAAAAGCATATGAAAACCATATTATAAGTTATGATGGAGCAAATGCTTTTTTAGTAGTACCTGAATCTGAGACAAGTCATGGTAGGCCTATAATGATTACACAAGACGATGTAACATCCTTACAACTCGCAAAAGGGTCTATTGCTGCTGGTATAAAGATACTTATTGATAAATGTGGTGTGAATATAGATGATATAAATGAAGTACTTCTTGCTGGTGCTTTTGGTAATTATATGGATCCGCATAGCGCTTGTATGATAGGTTTAATACCTAAAGAGCTCGAAAGTAAAATAAGAATGGTAGGAAATGCTGCCGGCACAGGTGCAAAACTAGCTTTGGTATCACGTAGTGAATATGAGCATTCGAATACTATTGCGTCTTCAGTAAAATATGTAGAATTAGCAGCTGAGCAAAGTTTCAATAAAGCATTTGCAAAAGGATTACAATTTTAAAATATAGAAAAATTATACTTGTTTACTTCTGTTTTCAATAACGAAAATTGTTTAGATATGTAAAATAAAAGAAATTCAGTCCGAATTGAGTTTAAGTGAAGAAATACTGGCAGCTTACTATAGAATGTAGGAGCTGCCAGTTATTATTTTAATAAACTTATTTATCTAAAACAAATTGAGGATAAAAAGAGAAGATATTATTTCAGTTCATTTTTGACTAATATGTTTCTTATAAGTTTTTATGACATTAAGAATATAAAGTTGTTCATCTTCTGATAAATCCTTAGAAATCGAATAAATTTCAGATAATATTCTAGAACTTTTAAGCTCTTCAGAATTATTCATTTCCCCAGTACCATTAAGCAGCCATTCTTTATTAATTTCTAAAACGTTGCATAAAGCATTGATAATTAAAGGTTGGGGCATTTCAGTTTTATTATACTCTATATTAGTGATTACACCTCTAGATGTGCCAATTTTTTCTGCAAGCTCATCTTGAGTTAGTCCTTTAGACTTACGAGCAACTTTTAATCTTTCACCTAAATTCAATTTGAACACCACCTTCATCAGTATAGTAGCATAATTTTTTTGTATTGTAAATACAAAAAAAGTATTTTCAATACAAGCTTAAAGTATTTTGAATACATTGATTTAACTGAAATATCCCTATCGATTATTGTTAATTAAAAGACTATAGAGCAAGAAAAAAATTTGATTTGTTTGGGTATTGTGAATGAAATAATGTATTGACAATACAATAGACAAACGTTATTATGTAGTTACAATACAAAAAAATGTAAAACAAAGGGGGATGTTTTTATGAATAATGAAACTATTCTGAATGAGATTATGTTAAATGCAAGAGAAGTACCACTAGAGTGTCAAGAAAGAATTCTTGATATTCTAAAAGGAATGGCGTTCGCAAAAAAATGTTTGATTAAAAATTTATGTGTAGATAATGAGAAAAAAACTCATGAAAAAAATGTATAACTTTATAACAAGTTGGTGTATTAAGCTAAAGTTGAAGATAACAAGTATACTAATTTATATATGGTTATTTTAAAAAAATTGATGTTGAAATATATAGGGGGATATCTATGAACTGCTTTAGAAATATGAAGACAATACAAAAATTATTAATAGCATTTGTTTTAGTTTCACTATTTATCGTGATAGTTGGGTGTATTGGAATAGTAAATATGAAATCAATTAAAATTAATGCTGATTCAATGCATGATTATAATCTTGAGTCCATGAAACAATTAGCAACTATCAGACAAAATATAGGAGATATTCGTTTTGACGTACTAAAGGTTGATGCTCAAAGAAATTTAAACAATCAAAATGAAGAACTCGAAAAAGAAATTAATAAATTATATGATGAAAATACAAATATAATATCAAAGTATGAAAATTCAATATTATCAGATGAAGAAAAGCCAATATTTACAAAACTTAAAGATAATATGCAAACGTACAAGAGTACATATGAAGTAATTATAAAATTTGCTGGTGAAAATAATTATGAAGAAGCTGATGCTAACTATTCAAAACTAACTACTATAAGAACAGAGGTATATGATAACTTGAATGAATTAATTAAAATAAATACGAGGCAAGCAGACACTGCATATAAACAAAACAATTTAACTTATAGTAGTTCTCTTTATGAAATAGCAATAATAACCTTTTTAAGCCTGGTTGCTGCACTTGTTTTAGGAACTCTTATATCTCTCTGGATATCTAAACAAATAGGTAAGATTGGGAAATTTGCAGAAGCACTTGGAGATGGAGATTTGACGCAATCAATAAAAATTAATACTAAAGAAGAATTTGGAAAATTATCTAAAGCATTAAATCAAGCTAATAGCAATATAAAAAAATTAATAAGTGAACTGATGAACAGTGCAGATAATATGAGTACAACAAGTGAAGAACTATCAGCGACTGTTGAAGAAGTTTCAGCTAAAATGGAAGCAGTAAATGAATCAGTGGAACATATATCTAGAGGAGTACAGGATTTGAGCGCAACCACGGAGGAAGTGAATGCATCAACGGAGGAAATAAACTCAAATATAAATGAACTTACCAACGAAGCAAATGCTTCGAAAATATCTGCAAATGAAATAAAAAAGCGAGCATTTGATATAAAAATTAAAGCTTCAAAAAATATAAAAGAAGGCACAATAATATATGACAAGAGTCATTTAAACATTTTAAATGCAATTGAAGAAGCTAAAGTTGTAGAAGAAATTAAAATTATAGCTGAATCTATTGGTGATATATCGAAACAAACAAATTTATTAGCTTTGAATGCTGCGATAGAGGCAGCAAGAGCTGGGGAACAAGGGAAAGGATTTTCAGTAGTTGCAGATGAAGTAAGAAAGCTTGCAGAGCAATCTGCACAAGCAGTTGTAAACATTCAAAATATGGTTAGTCAAGTACAAGGAGCTGTTACTAAACTTTCACAAAGTGGACAAGACGTACTTAAGTTTATGGAGAATAATGTGAAACCAAACTATGAATTAATTCAGGATATTGGCATTCAATATGAAAAAGACTCGGAATTTATGAACAATATTACAGAAGATACTTCGACTTCTTGCAAACAAATAAACGAAGTTATTGAGCAAATAAGTACTGCAATTCAAAATGTATCTGCAACTGCTGAACAGTCAGCAGCAAGTTCAGAGGAAATATACAATAGTGTCAATGAAGTGACTTTTGCTATTAATGATGTTGCAAGATCTGCACAAAGTCAAGCTGAATTTGCACAAAAGTTAACCGATATGATACAAAAATTTAAGCTTTAAAGACAACAAAATTTTAAAAAAGATTTTATGTTTCCTTGTGCGTTAGGAACTTATTCAAAATGAGAGGTTGAGAACAACTCACTCAACCTCTTTAATATTTATACTAAGTCTTTGGAAACTAACAATGCTATTTATTATTTTCATAATTATAGTTACAATCACAATAGCATGAATTAAAATACAGAGGATGGACATATTTACCACAAGGATAGTATTCTCCCATAACTTTAGGTGGAACGATTTGACCCTCAGGCACATTCTTTGCCGTATAAGGGAATACCTGGGACACCTGATTGTTTCTGTAGAAAAGGGTAAGTGGAACTAAAGGCAGGTTACTAATATCAATCCAATTAAAACCATTTTCGGTTGTCACACAAGATGGACGTGATGCTCCAAAGCTTATAACAAGATTGACATAACCATTTTTATCTATAACTGTCTGAAAGTCACCAAGGGTATAAAGCCCAAATAATCCCACTCGTGTTATAAAAGACATACTCCAGTACCGCATGTTCTCATTGCCTAAGATTCCAATATTATGATAGGTGTCAGGGAATGTTGGAGCTTTCCAGCGAATAAATAACAACTTACCTGGGTCTCTTTTAATTTGATTTGAAAGTATATAGACCGTATTTAGGTCAGGTTGCAAAATTCTTGTTGCAATAACACCTATACGACTCCAAGTTAAATCGCAATTTTGGTCTACCATATCACAACAATACTGGAATGAAGTTTCTTTAGTAAAAACATCTGCTGGATTTATCAGATTCTTAGGCTGAGTGGTTTTGCAAACAGTTCCGGAAATGCTTGTATTTAAGCAATTCTTTTTTGCGGCACAGTAAGTGATTTTTGGAAGTCCTACACCACCTGTCTGATCATAGCCAATACTTGGAACATAAATTCGAAGTCCAATGAGCCCAAATCTATTGGGGGTGCCATCCTTTAAAGTTCCTGCATATAAGGTATTATTACCGGCCTCTGGAACAAAATGATCAGAGCCCTGTGGTGGGGCGGTAGACCGGATTTTTATAGTGTAATTACGATTATCTGCATTCCAATCAGCACCAGGCAAAAAAGGATTGGTGCTACCAGGGTCTGGAATTAACATTCGATCAGACGCTGTAGCTATAACAGTGTCAATTTGACCAGCTAAAGTAAAAGACATATATCTTGCATATGGGAATTGTCCCTTGATAACAATTTCAATATCGGGATTCACTTCATAGGGAAAAACATAATAGTTAGCATTGAAGTCTCCCAGCATTAATAAAGAATTACTGGGTTGTTGAATCCATTTCTGCATAAGAAACGCTCCTTAAAATAATATTTTTTGCTTTATAATATGCAGGTATTGATTGTTTGTGATTAAATAGAGGATGTAAAGCGCATCAGATATACATATGATGTAGAGGTTGCGAAACATGATATGCTAGGGCATTGAACATAGGAATCTAAAAACAATAATAATAAGTACAGATACTTCAAATAGAGCAAGAATTCAGAAGTGAAAAAACAGACTTTCTATTATAATAAGAACTATAACAAAGATATAGCTTAAGTTGAAAGGAGTCTGAAAAATGTTTGATATAAGAAAAATTCAGGAACAAGTAATTTATGGAGTTGTCAAAAGTGCGAGTAATGATAAAACAGCAAAAGAAATAGTATATGGAAAAGATGAACCTGCAAGAACAGAGGACAATCCTACATGGGTGAAGTCCACAATGAAGAGATTAGAAAACCATTTTGATAGTACTACTGTTAAGCAGATAAGAATGCACTGTCAGTGTGGATATGGAATGGATGAGAAATTAAAGCTGGTGAAAGAACTGGTAGAAGCATCTTCGAGTATGGAGGAACTTGGAAATTTATATAAGGCAAAAGCAGCAGGTTTATATTCAGAAAATGGAGAACTATATCTTCAATTTTCTTTTTGTCCATGTCCTATGCTTGAAGGCGTGGATAGATTAGAGACAAATACTTGGTGTCAATGCACGACAGGGTATAGCAAAGTTCTTTTTGAAAAAGCCTTTGGATGTAAAGTAGATGTGGAGTTATTAAAAAGTATAAAAATGGGTGATGAGAAGTGCCTTATGAAAATAATTCCACAGAGGAATATTTTTTAGATTGTATAATGAGCAGAAAGACGAACTTTTGAGGTTCGTCTAAAATTTTTTTTGTTAATGTATAAAAGTATTTGTAAAGAGAGAAAGTTAGTGCAGTCGTTTAGAAAGTTGGTTATAATATAAATAAATATAATTAGTCGAAGATTAAAAAGTGAGGAGATAGTATAGTGGAATTAGAAAAGAAAATTAGAGATAAAATTGCCATTTTAGTAGTTTTGGCATTTTTACTTTATATAGGATTTAGCTATTGGAATAATATTATAAAAATATTCATTGAAGGATATACTTTGCTTTTTCCGTTTATTTTAGGAGGATGTATAGCATTTATTCTTAATATTCCAGTTACATTTATATCGAAAAAACTATTAAACTGCAATGATAAAGGTATGGGGAAAATAGTAAAAAAATATAGTACAGGCATTAGTATAGTAGTTTCATTCTTTGTTATAATAGGAATTTTTGCTTTGATTTTCTCCATTATCATACCAAATATTATTGAAACTGCTGCAATGCTACCAAAGACCTTTGACAATTCAACAAAAGCATTTCAAAAATGGATAGATAGTAATACTAAATTATCTAGTAATATTGTTAACTTGGTCAACAACATGGGTATAGATTGGGATAACATTTTCAATAAGGTGAAGTCAATTGTTTTTAATGGTTTAGGCTCAATGTTACTATCAACAGTAGAAGCAGCAACCACTTTTGCGAGTGCTACTGTAGAATTTATATTGGGAGTTATATTTTCTATATATATATTGGCACAAAAGAAGATATTAGGTATTCAGTTTAAAAAGGTATTATACGCTTTTATGAAAAAAGAAAAAGTGGATTCAATTTTAAGAGTATTAAAACTTACCAATCTGACATTTTCAAATTTTATTACAGGACAATGCATTGTATCTGCAATTTTAGGAATGATGTTTTTTATCATAATGATAATATTAAAATTGCCATATGCTCTGATGATTAGTGTACTAATTGGTTTCTTGTCAATTATTCCTGTATTAGGTTCAGCTATTGGATGCGCTTTAGGTATATTATTAATTGTAATGGTCAATCCCGTAAAAGCAGGTGTTTTTATATTAGTCTTTTTAGTAATTAAGCAGATAGAAGACAACTTGGTCTATCCCAAAATTGTAGGAGATTCTGTAGGTCTTCCGTCCATTTGGGTACTAGTTGCAATTACTTTAGGCGGTAAAACCCTTGGGGTAGCAGGGATGATTATATTCATTCCATTGTTTTCAGTAGCTTATGTTTTGCTTCGTAAAGAGGTTTATATAAGGTTAAAGGAAAAAGGCTTAGAAATAGAATAGAGATATTTTTGATGTTTTATAATACTGGGAGGTGGAAAAATGTTAATGATCCGTTTGAATCTAGCGTATTTTGGAGGTAATTTCATAACAAATACAAAACTCTATGCAGAATCAGTCTTATAGACAATGGCGATAGCTGTATAGAGATAATTTAAATCGCCATAATCATTCTAATTTTGAAGTGTTAATAAGTCTGATTTTGCAGCCTGAGCTATTTTGTAATTAGTGATGAAGGAGCGAATTAGAATGAAGTATATAAATGCCATAGAGGTATTACCTCAAGGTTTACTTAACGAGATTCAAAAATATATTTCTGGTGAACTGGTATACATTCCTCAGCTAGAGGGTATAAAAAATAATTGGGGAAGCAAAACTGGTGCAAGAGAGAAAATTGCAAACAGAAATAAACAAATTAGACTTGAAAAAGAAAATGGAAAAACTATTGATGAACTTATGTTTAAATACAATCTTTCCTATGATTCAATTAAAAAAATCGTATATGTAAAAAAGTAGTTATTTATAAACCCCTATAGCTTAAGAACTATAGGGGTTTTGTGCATAAAATAACTATAGTAATCATTTATCTTTTACGATGAGGATAAATTGTTTATTATAATTATGGGATCACTAAGACAATTAATATTTTATAGTGAAAGAAGGGTGGTTTATATGAACAAAAAATATACAGAAATAAATTCTAAGATTATTAGTGAATGGGTTGAAAAAGGCTGGAAATGGGGGCAACCTATTAGTCATGAAGTTTTTGAAAAAGCCAGAAACAATGATTGGTTTGTGTTATTAACACCTACTAAGCCAGTTCCCAAAAAATGGTTTGGTAAAATTAAAAATATTGAAATTCTAGGACTAGCTTCTGGTGGTGGTCAGCAAATGCCTATATTTACTGCGCTAGGTGCAAAGTGTACAGTACTAGATTATTCAGAAAAGCAATTGTTAAGTGAAAAAGAGGTAGCTACAAGGGAAAATTATGAAATTAAAACAATTAGAGCAGATATGACAAAGACTTTGCCTTTTGAGGATGAAGTCTTTGATTTGATATTCCATCCAGTTTCTAATTGTTATATTGAGGATGTTATTCCTGTTTGGAAGGAATGTTATAGAGTGCTCAAAAAAGGAGGAGTTTTACTTTCAGGATTGGATAATGGTATTAATTTTACTATTGATGATAAAGAAAGAGAAATAATTTATAAACTGCCATTTAATCCGTTAAAGGACAAAGAATTATATGAGACTTCAATAAAAAATGATTGGGGAATTCAATTTTCGCATACTATTGAAGAACAAATTGGAGGACAATTACAATCAGGATTTTTACTCACAGATATATATCAAGACACAAATGGTGAAGGCAGACTCCATGAGTTGAATATTCCTTGTTTCTATGCAACAAGAGCAATTAAAAAATGATGGATTTAAATATAATTATGAAGAAAACAGTAGATTTGTCTGGCTTAAGTTACCGGAGGGCTGGGCTAATATAGATATGGAGAGGATTGCATAAAAGAAAGACATTGACAAATTATATATAGGTTTAAAATTTATGCAAGTAATTACTTGCATAAATGGAGGAAAAGATGATAGATGACACACAATGGAAAATTATGAATGCTGCAATTGAGCTTATTAAGAAAAAGGGGTATTCTGCAACAACTACAAAAGATATTGCTAATTTAGCAAAGGTAAATGAGTGTACTATTTTTAGGAAGTTTAAGAGCAAGAAGGATATTGTACTTTGTGCGTTGAATGAGAAAAAGTGGGAACCTCATATTTCTTTTGATACTTTTGAACAATGTGTTTGGGAATTGAAACCTGATTTAAAGATGTTCGCTAGTAAATACTTAGAAAATGTAACATCAGAACTTGTAAAACTTTCAATTGGACTTAGAGCACCACAGATTTATGAGGATATTGCTCCTAAGATTATGGAGATACCAGAAATATTTAAAAAATCGCTACAGAAGTACTTTGAGAAGATGTATGAAAAAAATAAAATTGCAGATACAAATTTTGAATGTTTAGCCTTAATGTTTTTATCAATGAATTTTGGTTTTATATTTTTAAAAGCTTCTTTTGAAAATAAGCTAACAAGCATTGAAAAACAGGAATATATAGATAAGAGTGTAGATATTTTTGTAAGTGGAATTGAAAAGATATAGGAGCTATAAAGTTAAGAAATAGTAGATAAGATTTTTGCTTATCCAGGGGGAATGGCAATTGATTTATTTGATGCTCTTTATGATTCAGGTATTGAAGTTATTTTGCCAAGGCATGAGCAAGCATTGATTCATGCAGCTGATGGCTATGCACGTTCTACCGGTAAAGTAGGCGTATGTCTTGTGTCAAGGGTCCTGGGGCAACAAATCTTGTTACAGGAATTACTACTGCTAATTATGATAGTGTTCCGTTAGTTTGTTTTACAGGACAAGTACCAACAAACTTAATTGGAAAACACGCATTTCAAGAGGTAGACATTGTAGGTATCAGTAAAAACATTTCTAAATATGCAGTAATAGTACGTGACAGAAAAAATTTGTGGAAAACCATTAAAGAAGCGTTTTATATTGCAAGGACCGGAAGACCAGGACCAGTTATTGTAGATCTTCCAAAGGATATTCAACAGGAATAATGATAGAATAACAGGAAAGGTTAGTGAATTTGCAAAGGGTGCTGTTATTATTCATATTGATATTGATTCAATATCAAAAAACATTGAGGCTCAAATACCTATTGTGGCAGATGCAAAGAAAGCAATTGATATTATGCTTAAGAAAGTGGTATCTCCAGATATAGATTCATGGGTAAAAGAAATAGAGGAATGGAAAAAATCTTATCCAATAAATATGAACCAATATCAAGGAATGACAGCAGAAATAATCATAAAGAAAATTAATGAAATGTTTAAAAATTCAGTAGTTGTCACTGATGTTGGACAAAATCAGCTTTGGGCAACACAGTATCTGGAATTAGATGAGAACAGGAAGATTATCACATCTGGCGGATTTGGAACCATGGGATATGGTTTGCCAGCAGCTATAGGTGCAAAGCTTGGCAATCCAGATAAAGATGTTATTTGTATTTCAGGAGATGGCGGTATGCAAATGAATATTCAGGAAATGGCTACAGCTGTTGCATTAGAGCTTCCATTAATTTTATGCATATTTAATAATTCCTGCCTGGGAAATGTACGTCAATGGCGGGAAATGTTTTATAAAAAAAGATATTCTAGTACGTGTTTAAGATATAGAAAGAGTTGTGAGAGGAATTGTAAAAATACCGATATTGGATGTCCAGAATATAATCCTGATTTTTTAAAACTTGCGCAAAGTTATGATGTAAAAGGTATCAGAGTTAATGAAATAGAAGATATTATAAAAGCATTTGAAGAGGCAAAAGCTAATAAGAAAGGGCCTACACTTATAGAGTTTATAATTGAAAAAGAGGCAAATGTTTTACCAATTATACCTGGTGGTAATGGGTTAAATGAAATGATTATGGAGTTTTAAGTGAGGTTTAGGTTATGAAGAAAAAATTGATATGTTTATATATTGTGATTCAAGATTTGTTAATATTGTGCCTATGATTAATCTGTTCCCGTAATTCTTATTAATAAGCAAAGTATTTTTTCCCAAGGTTCCAATGCCGGCGTTAACAGCTGCATGCTTCATAGCAATCAGGCCTCGTCCCTCCATTTTTTTACTGTCCCAATATTCATAGGGGCCGTCACATGGCATTGGAACTGCTATTTCATCATGTAAATCTTCGATTATTTTTGAGATCATCAATACAATCTTGTCGACTTTTTGGCAAGTCTTATAATTAAAATGTCCATATATCAAATCTGGTTTAATTTCAAGCAGGCCTTTTGGTAAAGCCATGCCAATTACTATTATGGATTTACAATTACCATAGATATCACAAGGATGAAATCCTTTTGGTGCTTGATCAAATCTTAAGGTGCTTGTAAAACCACAAACATCAGCGCCTAAACCTAAAGCTTTTTTTCTTATATCCTCTTTCATTATATCCCCCTCTATTTTAAGTTCTAATAGTAAATTGCTTTTATATTAGATATACCAATTAGTACAAATTCCACAGTTACTGCATTTATTAAAGATGAACCTGTCTGTATTTTAGCAACAAAGGAAAATTGGCTTACTGCAAAAACAGATGTAACAATATATGATTTTAAAGACGTTCCCATAATTCTAACACAGAAAGATTGCTGCTATCGTAAACGCTTCGAAAATTCACTAATAGATGCCTCGATAGTTCCTAAAGTCATCTTAGAGACCAGTAGTATTCAGGTCATTAAGGAAACTGCATTAAGTGACCTAGGTGTATGCTTACTTCCTAAGTTTACTGTACAAAAAGAATTAGATAATCATTCTATAGAGAGAATTTCTTATTCAACAAACTATAATATTTCTGCTCAACTTATTTACCATAAAGATAAGTGGATATCTCCACATCTTTTGGGTTTTATTTCTACTGTCCAAAATTGCTACTAGATGAAAGATGAACCTAAAAAATGAAGTATTTTTGTTATATCAAAAATCAGCAGTATTTTTGATATCAGATAAAATACCCTGAGTCAGCATTCTCCATATCATGATAAATAATTCATCGATGGTAAGATCGTCGTGCTCATACCAATGAAGCATTGAAGACAGTACTGCAGAAAAGCAGAAATCAAAGATATAGCCATCATGACTGTTGTCTTGTTGAAGACCCCACGCCTTAAACGCCACAGGAAAAATTGTTCGTTTTAGTTTTCTTAAAAATTGGGGATCGCCATTTTCACCTAGCAATATTTTAAGATATTCTCTTTTCGTATAAAAAAATAATTGAGTTGGTTCCGGTTTCATGCCCTTGACCAGATTCGGAAACAGTACTTTACTTGTATTTTCTTGAATATAGGACAACAGTATTTCTTCTTCCTGTTCCAGAATATCTCTAATATTTGTGAAATACACATAAAACGTGCTTCGATTATATCCGGCTATATCGGATATCTCTTTTACAGTGATCTGGTCGAGTCTTTTCTTTTTAAAGAGTTTCCAGAATGCCTGCACAATATTTTTCTTTGTCTGTTCAGTTACTTTCGGCTGTTTGTTCATCATGTATTTTCTATCCTTTCCATTTTCCAACATTTGGTTCATGTGTGTTGGTTGATGTATAAATTTAACCAATATATAATTATAATATACAACACGTTGTTGGATTATTCAAGGAAAGGATGTAAATGATATTTTAATTTAGTGAGTGGACAAGAAAAGTTTTTAAAACATTTAATAAATAGGGAGGGGATTAAAATAAAACTTAAAGAGAAAAAAAGAATTCTGATAGTACTGGGTATATTGGTTGTGTGTATCTTGATTTTAAAGAATATTACAAATAGAGGGAAAATACATGATTCAGCCGTCTCAAGTCTAATTTCAAAAATAGAGAAACTCAATTCAAAGCAAGAAAATGCAGTTTTGCAGCCGCCTGTTGTAAAAACACTCAAAATATCTGCTTCAAATAAAGATTCGCAGTATGTGTATGCTGGAGTAGTACAACCTCGATATAAAAGCCAATTGGCATTTCAAGTGGGTGGAAAGATTGTAAAGAAAAATGTGGAGGTAGGAGATAAGGTAGAACAAGGAACAGTTCTGATGGAACTGGATTCTAGAGATATAGAACAAATAGTAAAAAATAATGAGGCGTTGGTTTCATCAGCGGAATCTAAATACAAATTGGCAGAAGATAATTTAAAGCGCTATGAACAACTTTATAAGAATGGATTCATATCTCAAGCGGAACATGATAATTATGTTAACTCGGATAGTACTGCGAAGGATGCTTTAGAACAGGCAAATGCACAATATACTCAAAGCATGAATCAATTGAGTTATTGTAAATTGCAAGCGGATAAATCAGGAGTAGTCGAAAGTGTTGATGCTGAAGAAAGTCAGGTTGTTGCAGCTGGACAGAAGCTTGTTACCCTTGTACAGAATAGTGAATTAGAAGTGGAAATCAATGTTCCTGAAAACAGAATCGACCAATTAAAAAGTGCCAAAGAAATCAATGTGAAACTTTGGGCTTTACCAGATGTAAAAGAGAAGGGTACTCTAAGGGAAGTTTCTCCTGTAGCCAATGATGCATCCCGTACTTACAAAGTTAGAATAAGTCTTATTGATCCGACTTCCAGTATTAAAATTGGAATGTCTTCGAACGTTTCTATTAGTGATAATAATTCTTACGGAAAAATGTGGATACCACTTGCTGCTGTCTATCAAAAGGATTCATCTCCTTCAGTTTGGATTGTTAAAGAAGATAAAGTAGCCTTAAAAAACATTACCGTAGAGGATTTGAGCAGCGATCAGGTTACAGTAACTTCTGGCTTAAGCGAAGGAGATGTGGTGGTAACAGCTGGTGTAACCAAATTGCGTGAAGGTCAGAAAGTAAGAATAGGAAGTGATAAATAGTGAAGCGTTTCAATTTGACAAAATGGTGCCTTAATAGAAAACAACTTATTTATTTTTTAGCCTTTATAATAGTTGCAGCAGGGATTTTTGTATATCCTAAGCTTGGAAGAAATGAGGATCCTGAGTTTACCATACGGGAAATGTACATTACAGTCGCTTGGCCAGGTGCAACTGCAAGTCAGGTTGAACAGCAACTTACCGATAAAATAGAAAAGAAGCTTCAGGATATTCCTAGTAAAGATTACATAAAAAGCTATTCGATGCCTGGAAAAGCGGTTATTTTTATTGATTTAAAAGATGAAGTACCTACTGATAAAATTAGGGACACCTGGGTTGAGGTACGGAATGAAATTAATGATATGAAAGGTTCTTTGCCATCGAATATAGTAGGCCCCAATTTTAATGACCGATACGATGATGTGTACGGATGTATTTATGCATTGACATCTGATGGATATACTTATGAAGAAATGAGAGAAAAAGCGGAAAATATTCGAAGAACCTTGCTGGATGTGAAGGACGTTAAGAAGGTGGAGTTGATTGGTGTTCAGACGGAAAAAATATTCATTCAGGTAGAAAATACTAAAATGGCACAGCTTGGTATTACTCCGAATATCATTGCCAGCACTCTTCAGGCACAGAATTCTGTTATACCAGCAGGGATGATTCAGACTTCCACAGACAATGTATATCTTCGAGTGAGTGGAATGTTCGATGACGTAAACAAAATTTCTAATTTGCCCATTAAAGCGGGCGGCCAGACTTTTCGCCTAGGAGACATTGCGAGCATTACACGAAGTTACTCTGACCCACCTGATCCTAAAATGTTTTATAATGGAAAGCAGGCAATAGGAATTGCAATTTCCATGGAGCAGGGTGGCAATGTTCTAAGCTTAGGTAAAAATTTAGATAAAACACTACTTCAAATTAAAAAGGATTTACCTCTTGGTTTGAGTATAGATCAGGTGGCAAATCAGCCCGAAGCTGTCACAGAATCCATTAATGATTTCTTAGAAACCTTTGTCCTGGCACTGGCTATTGTAATGATCGTGAGTTTTGTAAGTCTGGGACTCAGAACTGGATTAGTTGTGGCCATATCTATACCTCTAGTAATTGCAGGGGTGTTTGTAGCAATGTACTTTTCAGGGATTCCGCTGCATAAAGTTTCACTGGGAGCTTTAATAATTGCCCTTGGTTTGCTGGTTGATGATGCAATTATAGCCATTGAAATGATGTCAGTTAAGCTGGAGGAGGGATGGGATAGGTTTAAAGCCGGTTGTTTTGCTTTTACCTCAACGGCTTTTCCAATGCTCACCGGAACTTTGATTACCTGTGCTGCGTTTACTCCTGTAGGTTTTTCAAAAGGAAGTGCATCTGAATATACAGGAAGTGTATTCAGCGTGGTTACTATGGCCTTGCTTTTCTCATGGATTATCTCAGTATGCTTTGTTCCAGTATTGGGCTTTGATTTAATCAAAATTAAAGATAGCAAAAAGAAAAATGATGATGTATATGATACCAAATTTTATAATATATTTAGAAAAATTTTGAACTGGTGCTTAAATCATCGCAAATTTGTGATTGTGGTAACAATAATATCCTTTTGCTTCTCTGGTTACACACTGTCTCATTCTGTTCCTAAAGAATTTTTCCCATCTGCAACACGACCTGAACTTTTAGTTGATATGACTTTGCCTCAAGGTTCTTCTATTACGGCAACGCAAGAGGCTGCCAATCGCTTATCGGAGTCTTTAAAAAAAGATAAAGATATTGTCAATTACTCTTATTATGTTGGAATGGGTTCTCCACGGTTCGTATTATCCATGGAGCCTGTGTCACAGAATACCAATGTTGCACAGTTTGTCATATTGACGAAGAATGTTGCTGCAAGAGAACGTGTAAGCAAGAGCGTCCAGAAATTGTTTGATACTAGCTTTGAAAATATTCAAAGCCACATTAAGACCATTCAGAATGGTCCACCTAGTAACTATCCGGTTATGATCCGTGTTACAGGCTACGATAGTGATAAAGTACGTCAAATTGCAGAAAAGGTACGTGATACTATGGCTGCTAATCCTAAATTGTACAATATAAATTTCGACTGGTTTGAAAAAACAAAAGTTATGTCTGTTAAAGTGGATCAGGATAAAGCCAGAATGCTTGGTATAGATAGCCAGCAGATTTCCGCAGCCCTGCAGGGACAACTATCAGGAAGCACATTATCACAATTCAGACAAAATGATAAAACTGTAGATATTGTACTGAAAATGGACTCGGCTAACAGCCGCGATCTGGGTTATGTGAAGAATTTAAATATCACATTACCTAGTGGAGGTTCTGTTCCTTTAGACCAAGTCGCTCAAATAAGTTATAACGCTGAAGATGGTTTGATAGGAAGAAGGGATTTAAAACCGACTATAACGGTTCAGGCCGAAGTACTGCCGGGGACAACCGGAAATGATGCTGCTACGAATATATATAACCAACTTGAATCCTTTAGAAACAAGCTTCCTTTCGGATATAGTATAGACATTGGCGGCGCCCTTGAAAGAAGTCAGAAAGGATTAGCTCAGGTTAGAATGGTAGTTCCCTTTATGATAACTTTAATCATCGTACTGTTGATGTTTCAGCTTCAAAATGTACCTAAAATGATAATGACATTACTTACCGCACCACTTGGAATAATCGGAGTTACATTAGCTTTAGTCGTATTTAAAAGTCAGATGGGTTTTGTTGTGGTACTGGGTATTTTAGCGCTAATGGGAATTATCATAAGAAATACTGTTATTTTGGTCGATCAAATTGGAAAACATATTAAGAAAGGGGAGTCCATACGTGATGCTATTATCAATTCGACTATTTTGAGGTTTAGACCCATTATGTTAACGGCTGTAGCCGCAATCATGGGGATGATACCATTAATTACAAATTCTTTTTGGGGGCCGATGGCAGCGGCAATGAGTGGTGGTATATTGATTGCAACTATATTGACTTTGCTGGTACTTCCGGTTATTTATGCCATCTGGTATAAAGCAGATAAAGAACTTGGAAATCAAGTAATTTTAGATAATCAAGAAGAATATGAATAGGTAGAGCGAATATGTCTGCGTCAAGATGCTTGTTAATATAATCTTAATATTTAAAATATAAAAACTATATTGACAAGTTTGATGCAGGACATTATAATAGTATCAAGATAACTAATTAGTTACTAAAAAATATTAACCAAAACATACTTTTAGTTTTACAGGTGAGTATTTTAAAGCTAAAAGTAAATATCGAAGAAAAGGGGTGAGTCCACCAAAACAGTAGGTTAACCAAAATGTGTGATTAAGTTAATTTTTAAGTCAAAGTCTCAAGTTAAATCTATTTTTAAAAAGTTCTAACTCAGTAATTTTAGTTTTAGTCTAGATTAAACTTATGTGTATTTTGTTTATTTAAAGATTCAATAATTAAGTATTTTTCTAGGTCAAGAAGTTTTTAGGTTAGAAAGAGAATAAAATAGTCAGTAAGTTTTAAATTCAAATCAATTAAGAATTAAGTGTAAATTTATAAAAAGAATTTTTCTTACTATAGTGAGGATTGAGTTACAAAGTTAATTAGTCAAATTAAATTTAAAGATTTATGTGTCACATTTAGGAAATTGTTTAAGGTGAATAGTATTTGAAAAACAGGTTCATAAAAGTATAGAAACCAGAGTACCTAATTTAATATCATGGGTAGTCTGGTTTCTGTTTTGTTATTGATAACTATCATTTTTAATAGCAGTCGATTAATCCGCTTATGTAAAATCTTTTCTAGGTATTTTCAATTTTGCATTTTTTCTATTTATTTCAAGGTTAGTTCGCCTTTTAAATCAATAAACATACAAATGAAGCCTTTTTCAGCAGCTCTTCCTGTCCTACTAATTCAATGTATATGAAGTTTCAGAAAAACAAAGGATCTGACGTTTTTTTATAGACACCCACGGCCGACATTTAACTTATGCTCCGGAAATGGCATTTACAGATTTGACCTTACATATTATAATTATCTTGGGAAATATATACTAATAGGGATAAATAGTAGTTTATTAATGATGTTGCAAACAACATTTATAGTTTTTAGTATAGTATAATATACATACAAAGTTAAATGATAAGGAAGATAATAATGGTTTATTTAAATGTCTTTATATTTCCAAATGATGATATGGAATTTGATTTTTTAATAGAGGAAAAAAGAACATGCTATGACTCATTTTATCCATTTAAGATATTATCAAGAAATGGTTTTGAAAGAATTGATTTTGCACCAATTACTATTTTATATGGTGGAAATGGTTCGGGAAAATCTACGGCATTAAATGTTATAGCAGAAAAAACGGGAATAATTAGAGATTCTATCTACAACAAATCTAATTTCTATTCTAACTATGTCAATATGTGTGAGATGCAGCTTGAAGATGATGATATTCCTGAAAATAGTAGAATTATAACAAGTGATGATGTATTCGATTATATGTTGAATATTCGTAACCTTAATGAAGGGATTGACCAAAAACGGGAAAAAATCTTTGAAGAATATTTGGATGCGAAATATTCTAATTTCCAAATGAAGTCTATGGCAGACTATGAACAACTAAAGAAGGTAAATATGGCTAGAAGTAAAACTCAGTCACGATTTGTGAGAAATGAACTGATGGATAATGTGAGGGAATATTCAAATGGAGAAAGTGCATTTCGATATTTTATTGAAAAAATAGATGAAAATGGATTATATATATTGGATGAGCCTGAAAACAGTCTTTCTCCAAAACGTCAGCTGGAATTAGTAAGATTTATCGAGGACTTTGCACGATTTCTAGGTTGTCAGTTTATTATATCAACACATTCTCCATTTCTACTTGCCCTTCGTGGAGCAAAAATATATGATCTTGATGAAAATCCAGTTGATGTGAAAAAATGGACAGAATTAGAAAATGTGCGTACATATTATGAGTTCTTTAAAAGATATGAAAATGAGTTTTAATGTTAATGTAAAAGGGATGTTGCACTCAACAATCCCTTTTTATAATGTTTACATAGGAGGCGATTAATAGAATGGGCAAAAGTAGAGAATTTTATCAAATAGGAGAAGTATCAAAAATATGTAATATTCCAATAAAAACACTGCGCTATTATGATGAAATAGAATTATTAATACCACGAAGAATTGATCCAGATAGTAATTATAGATATTATTCAAATGATCAATTGGTTTTGGTGCTTGTAATAAAGCATTTTAAAGAAGCAGGTTTTTCATTAAAGGAAATAAAAGTGCTTTTAGGCAGAGAAGATTTAGAATACAACACAAGAAAAATTAATGAAAAATGTATAGAGATTGATAATAAAATTAATGATTTAAAAATGTTAAAAGAAAAATTACAGTTTTGCATTAAAGAAAGTAAGAAAGAAAAGAAAAAACATGAGGACTTTAAAATTGAGATAAAAGAGATTCCTATTTCTTATATTGCTTATCTTAGAAGTAAAGGACCTTGTACTATTGAAGAATTTACGGTTAGATACTGCAAATTGATTTCATTAGTCGAAAGAAACAATTTTCATATTACAAAGAATGCTATGGCTATATATTATGATGATTGTATTGACTTTGAGGAAAAAGAAAAGGAGGAATATGATATTGAAGTTTGTATAGCCGTATCTGAAGAAAGAGAAATAAAGGGTTTAGTTAGAAAATTTGGAGGATTTAAAGCTATTACTGCTATTCATTATGGAAGCTATGATAATATGATAGATACTTATAGAAAGATATTCAAATACATTTATGAAAATGGATTTGAAGTTTACGGTGAGCCTATAGATAATTATCTTGTAGATATAATAAACACATCAGATGAAGAAAATTATGTGACTGAATTAATAGTTCCAATAAAATAATTAATAGTGTTTTAAATTGAAATTTAAGTAGAATAAGAGGGTTTAGATGTGAGACAAGAAAGGTTACATGAAATCGATATTTTAAGAGCTATAGCATTTGTTTTTGTTGTTACTCAACATACTTTAGGAGGATTTTCTAATATTAAAGGACTTCCTTATGCCAGTTTTGCTATAATGAAGTTAACATATGTAATTGCTAAAGTAGCAGTACCAATTTTTCTTTTTATAAGTGCAGTAGCTTTATTTTATACACATTCAGAAAAATTTGAATGTAAAAGCTATTATTTCAAAAGAATAAAATATTTATTGATACCTTATATTGTATGGTCGGCAATCAATATGATTATGTTGGATAATAAGGAAAGGTTTAATAATTTCTTGATCCAACTAATTGCAGGGAATGCTGCATACCATTTTTGGTATATGGGTATGGTTATAAGAGTTTTTTTTATGTTTCCTATCATTCTTTGTATTGCAAAAAAAGTACATTTGATGAATGTCAAAATTAGGACAAGTATTTTTATATTGTTAGTTTGTCTATATTATCCAGTATCAAGAATCCAAAATACTATATCTGATAATGTAGGGAAACTTATATTTGGAACACCAACTGATATACAACAAAGAATTATAAATATATCTGTTTTGTTTTGGTATCTTTACTTTATATTAGGGATTTACTTAGCTTTAAACTATGAATATATTAAAAAGAAACTTATACAGTATAGAGCTATTGTTTTTATAATATATGGGATATCATTGATATACGCTTATTTAAATGAAATAGAAAAGATTAGGTTTATAAGGTTTCTATCCTTATCATATATGGTATTTTCAGTATTAACATTCTATTTAATTGCTCTTAGTCTGAAAGAAAAAAATAAAGTTTATAAGCTAATGAAATTTATTAGTGATTATTCCTTTACTTCATACATGGCACATATTATCGTTATAAACTATGTAGTTAATATAACGATGCTAGTACTTAATACTAGAAACTATCTTATAGTGGGAATTTTTGCTTTAGTTATAACATCATTAACAACCCCTGTTATTATAAAATTTATTAGTTATTTTCCATTTTCTGAATATATAACTGGAACTAAACGTTCATTTAAAAGTTCTGTTTTAAAGATAAGGCCTTCAAAAACAGCTTAGTATAAAATTATTTCCTATATTTTTTATAATTTATTTTTTTATTTGACCATGTTTTTTATTTTCTCTAAATCTACGAACCTTTATAAGAGTTGCACAAGTATTGTCACACCACTTTCTTGTGTGGCTTTTACTTTCATCATAAAAAATCCATTTACAATCGGGATTTTCGCAAAGCTTAATCCTTTCAATATCATATTTGGTTATCATATCAATAAAAGAAGAAATAATTTCAAATATAATCAAATGTAAATCAGATTTAAGTGGAATAGTTTTTAAATAAAACTTATTTTGTTCTTTTTTTAATACCTTATAAAACGAGAAAGCTTTAAGATATTCATTTAATTTATTTATATCTTTTGAAGCTATTGTTTTTTTTGCATATAGATTATCTGTAATGCAACTTAAAAAGTCTCTAAGCTCCAGTAATCTATCAATCATTTCTTTATCAGGTATATTAGTAAATGATAAATTCCACTTTAAATAAAAATTTTTGAACCAATTTTCATCCTTTAAAGGGTCTGTAAAAGTTTTATGTGTTTTGTACCATTGACTATTAATAAAATCCATGCATAAAAAATCCATTCTATGTAACCTCCTTTTATGATGTTGACCGTTACTAGGATAGGTGTTATTATTTTATTATATCAGTGTAACTATATTATGTAAAAATGATAGTTACATTATGCTAATAGAGGAGGGAAATATATGAAAAGCTATGTTAGTGACTTTATAAAGAAGATTGAAGGATACGGCTTTAAAGCACAAGTTATTTCTTTTACAAATATAGAAGCAATACAATCCGAACTAGAGAATACAAAACAGACTTATGAGGATGTTGATACTTATATAGGAAAATACTTAGACAAGTTTTACTATGAAAATTCAAAGAACCTTCTAGAAGCAAAATCAATTATAGTTATAGCAGTTCCGCAACCAATAGCAAGAATACATTTCACATTAGATTCAAAAAAACATTCTGTAATTATGCCGCCAATGTATCTATTAAATGCAAGCAGTGAATTTGAGGAAAAACATAAGAAGATAGCTGAAGTAACTGCAATTCTTGAGAAGGTACTTTCTTATGAAAATTTCAAGGTAATTAAGTTAAATATTCCATGTAAACTTACAGCAGTAAAAAGTGGTTTGGGTGTATATGGAAGAAATAATATTTGTTATATAAATGGTGAAAGCAGCTTTTATTGGCTTGGAGCATATATATCAGATATGCCCTGTGAAAATGACGCCTGGCAAGAACATTCTGTTACTATGGATACATGCAAGAATTGCGACTTGTGCCTGAAAAACTGTCCAACAGGAGCAATAGCAAAGGACAGATTTATAATTCATTCGAATAAATGTATTACATTACAAAATGAAAGTAAAGAAGATTTTTCAAAGGATCTGGATTCGAAGTGGCATAATTGCTTGATAGGATGCTTGCGATGCCAAATTATTTGTCCTGTAAATAAGAAGCATATCAGGAATGTAGAAGATATTACTGAATTTGATGAGTGGGAAACGAGAAAGATATTAGATGAAACGCCATTGGAAGAATTGTCGGAAATAACCTATAAAAAATTGGAATTGATTAGTTTTATAGAAGATTATGATTTACTTGCCCGCAATCTGAAGGTTCTAATGTCATGGTAGTTAGAAGGGAACTAGTCTATATGAAAATTTTAGATAATCCTTCAAGATATCTATAGGTAAAAGAAAAAAGTTACTAAAAATTCATAATGTAAAGCTTAAGATGGTGATAAAATAATTAATAGAGTTTAATAGCGAAAGTAGACTACTTGCTTTGTGTAACCGATCTGCTTTATTTATTAAACTACATAATGGTTATAAGGAGTACAGAACTTATGTTAATTATTCAAAAACTTAAGCTGAATTTTAAATTAATTAGAGAATTAGATTTTATTCTCATTTTTTTTGTAATGATACTTTCCGTATTTGGATTAATGAATATCTATAGTGTTACCAATAGGAAAAATGGATATTATTTTTTTAATCATCAAATGATCTGGATTTTAATTAGTATTTTTATTGTATATATAATTTTATGTATAGATTATAGTAAATTTATTTGCTATATTGATTTTGCATATTGGTTTAATGTAGTTCTATTAGTATATACATATTTTTTTACTAGTCCAATCAATGGGGCCAAGGTATGGATACAATTGGGGAGTGTAGCGGTTGAGCCAGGTGAATTTTGTAAGCTTACAATAACCTTAATGCTTGCTAAGAAAATACAAGAAATGAATGGTGAAATAAACAACTTTAAAAATTTATGTACTTTATTTATATATTCTATAATACCAACTATATTAATTCTTATTGCTCCAGATTTAGGATTAGTTTTAATAGTATTTTTTACAGTTCTGTCGATTCTGTTTATTTGTAAATTAGATTTAAAAATGATGCTTTCAGGTTTGCTAGCATTAGTTGTAATTGTAACTGTAGCTTGGAATTTTGGATTAATAAAGGAGTATCAAAAGCAGAGGTTAACTTCTTTTATTAGCCAAGATTCAGACTTATCAGGTACTAATCTTCAGGTGTCACAATCTAAGATTGCTATTGGCAGTGGCGGTTTGATGGGACAAGGATTTAATAAAAGCACTTATATACAAGGTGATTTCATACCTGAATCACACACGGATTTTATATTTGCTGTAGTAGGTAGTGAATGGGGACTCTCAGGAACTGTGGCATTATTAGCTGTATATGCTATAGTTATGGTCAGAATTATTAAAATAGGAAAGAACTCAAAGGATATTTCAGGTACAGTAGTATGTGTCGGGTCTTTTGGTGCTTTAGTATTTTCTATCCTGCAGAATATAGGGATGACTGTAGGAATTATGCCAATAACAGGGATAACTCTTCCGTTTATAAGCTATGGCGGAAGTTCTGCGCTTTGTAATTTTGTAGCTATAGGTTTAATTTTAAATGTAGGAATGAGAAGGAAAAAGATAAATTTTTAGCACACAATGTATACTACAATCATGCTTAAATCTAAAAAGTCGAGTAAGTGCTCATAATATTGAGCATTGAGTATCAATAAAGTAAGTTGATTTGAAGTATGGACATATGTAGTTTTTCTATGTTATAATTTTTTAAAGACTATGAAGAGAAGAGTAGATAAATATATGAATTTACAGAGAGCTCTATAAGGTGAGAATGAGCACGGATTTTTTATTGAAAAAGGTCTCAGAGTTGCACACCGAGTCTGGTTTCAGGGGTAGGCTGTGACGGTATAACCCGTTATAAGTTATAGAGTATAAAATTAATTATGTACTTGAAAAGGTCTATATGGTGACATATGGATAAACTGAGGTGGTACCACGAAGATATAACTTTCGTCCTCAAGATTAAAATCTTGGAGGTGAAGGTTTTTTTATTTGTGCAAAAATCTACTAAATCATAAATAAATATTTAAAGGTGGTATAGCTAAAATGTATAAGGAATTTGAAAGTATAGAAAACTTAGAAAAGATAATGCCAGATTCAAATGAATTTGTAGTGGAAAGAGTTAAAAAGTTAAATAAGCTTTATGAATTAGGAGTTAATCCATATCCTTATAGCTACAAAGATATAACTCATACTAAGGATATTTTGGATAACTTTGAAAATATAAAAGAGGAACAAGAATTCACATTAGCAGGAAGAGTTATGCTAATAAGAAGGATGGGAAATGCTACATTTGCTAATATTATAGATGAAAAAGGAAATATACAAATATTCTTAAGTAAAAAGTTAATAGGTGCTGAAAGTTATAAAATCTTAAAATTAATTGATGTAGGAGATATTATTGGAGTTATTGGAGCTGTATTTAAGACACAGACAGATGAAATCACTATTAGAGTAAATCAGTTTGAATTATTGTCAAAGTCCATTAGAACACTTCCAGAAAAATATCACGGTATACAAGATACTGACTTAAGGCAAAGGCATCGTTCATTAGATATGATAATGAATGAGGGGGTTAAAGAACGATTTATTAAACGTTCAAAAGGGATAACAGCTATCAGGGAATATTTAAACAATTTAAACTTTATTGAGGCAGATACTCCTATTCTGGATACTAAATACGGCGGAGGAGAAGCAAAGCCATTTACAACCTTTGTTAACGCATTGGATTGTAATGTGTATATGAATGTTTCTCCAGAATTATATTTAAAAAGACTTATAGTTGGAGGAATTGAAAGAGTTTATACCTTTGCAAGAGCATTTAGAAATGAGGGAATTGACAGAACACATTATCCAGAATTTAGCTTGTTTGAATGTTATATGTCTTATGCTGACTATAATGATATGATGGAACTTATGGAAAATATATATGAATATGTATTCAATAAAGTTAATGGAACAACAAAGCTTCAATATGGAGACGTAGAAATTGATTTTAAAACTCCGTGGAAGAGAGAGAAGATGTGTGACCTTGTAAAAAAGGATACAGGAATCGATGTTGAGAGAATTACCAGGGAAGAAATTATTAAAAGCATTAAAGATAATGAGCTCTTAATAGAAAGTCAAAATGAGGGATTAGTTATTGATGAATGTTCAAAGGGAGAATTAATAGTTAATTTGTTTGAAGTATATTCTGAAAAGAAATTAATTCAACCAACCTTTGTTATAGACTTTCCTGAAGAATCTTCTCCATTATGTAAGGTTCATAGACATAATTCGGATTTAATTGAAAGGTTTGAACCCTATGCTTATGGTGTTGAGCTTGGAAACGCTTATTCAGAACTTAATGATCCATTAAAGCAAAGAATACTTTTACATGAACAAGCGTCAAAACTAAGAGCTGGGCTTGAGACAGCTAGTCCAATGGATGAGGAATTTGCTGTTGCTATTGATACTGCAATGCCACCTACTGGAGGATTAGGAATTGGTATTGATAGAATGATAATGTTTCTTACGGGCTCTTATAGCATAAAAGATGTTATAGCATTTCCTCTAATTAAAAGATAATAATAAAATAATATAAGAAAAAGGACTCATATCACTGATAAGAAGTGTTGGTATGAGTCTTTCTGTTGTTATATTTCAGAGCCAATAATTAAAATAAGTATTGACTCTCCAGTTACTGGATGTATTATTCTTTCAAGTATAGATACGGCCGACACATACCTGCGCATAAGTTAAGTGTCTGGAAGTGATATCTATACGAAGTCTGAAAGAGGTGTATATCAGTGAGCGAAAAGAGTATAAAAATTAGTGAAAATCATATTGAAAATGAAAAGTTAAGCAAGCTTATTATGAAGTTTTCTATTCCCTGCGTGCTTGCAATGGTAGTCAATGCTCTTTACAGTATTGTTGACCAGATTTTTATCGGTCAAGGGATAGGCTATATTGGTAATGCAGCTACCAATATAACTTTTCCACTTGTAGTTTTAGCCTTAGGTTTTTCATTGCTTTTAGGAGATGGAGCGGCTGCTTTTTACAGTATAAAATTAGGAGAGAAAAACAAAGAAGAGGGCGCTAAAGCAATAGGTAATGCAATTATTTTGATGGTGCTTTTAGGTTTGGTCTTTTTAGCAGTTGGATATATTTTTATGGAAAAGTTACTATGGAGCTTTGGAGCTACAAGCACTAACATTTCTATAGCACTAGATTATATGAGAATAATTCTAATAGGATTTCCCTTTATGATTTTAGCAGCAGGCTTAAATTCAATAATACGTGCAGATGGCAGTCCGGAATATTCGATGCTGGCCATGATACTTGGAGCTGTCATAAATATTGTTTTGAATCCTATACTCATATTTCATTTTGCTATGGGGGTTAAAGGTTCTGCTATAGCGACAATAATAGGACAAATCTTATCCTGCACGATTTCTCTAAGGTATATTAAGAAGTTTAAAAATATAAAGGTCAAAAGGGAACATTTGAAAATTGATACAAAGATAAGTAAGGCAATAATGCTTTTGGGAATGTCGAGTTTAATCACGCAAGTAGCAGTAACTATAATAATAATAGTAAGCAATAATATGCTTAAACTTTATGGAGCTCAATCAATTTATGGAAGTGATATTCCTATATCAGCAATTGGTATTGTAATGAAGGTAAATGAACTTCTATTAGGGGTTGTAATAGGCATAGCTATAGGTGGTCAGCCAATACTTGGATATAATTACGGTGCTAAGAATTTTAAACGTGTGAAAGATACCTATTTTATGCTTATAAAAATATCAACTGTTGTATCAATAATAGGATTTATTATATTTCAATTCTTTACGCAAAGCATAGTAAATCTATTTGGTCAAAATAATGCACTATATAATGAATTTGCATTAAAATCCTTTAAGATATTTTTGATGCTTTGTATGTTTATAGGTTTTGAGCTTACAACCTGTGTTTTCTTTCAAGCAATAGGTAATCCTGCAAAAGCAATGTTACTTACCTTATGTAAGCAGACCTTTTTTATAGTGCCGTTTATGATAATTTTACCTAAGTTTCTAGGTGTTTTAGGAGTTCTGTATGCAGGACCCTGTGCAGAAATATTATCAGTTATAGTGACTATTATCCTTATTACCTCAGAACTTAAGAAATATTCAAAGGTGGAGGTATAATAATGAAGACTAAACTTAAAAAACTTATAATAAATGAAAGCATTGATAATGCAAAACATCGCTTAAGCAGAGAGTAACCCTGCGAAACAAAAGAACATGAGCTTTTTTAAAAGCCTCCTTCACTGTCCTCTAAAAATGTTTAACTTATGTTAACTGTTATCAAGTAAATATTTTTTATAAGTTAACTTTCAGCTTTTGATGCCTATAAATTAAATAATTTATTAAGATATCATATTATTCAGAAATGGATTTTATGGTATCTTTATTTTGTAATTAATTTATAAGATGCAGCTTATAGCCTCGTGTAAATTAGTATGGAAATAAAATTAGTTTTAGATATTATAAAAAATTTAAATTTAAGTGAAAATAAAATGAACCATCTAGTAAGTTTATCCATCTAATTAGTGTAAAGCAAAAAAGTAGCGCTGCAGTTTGCAAAGAAAGGTAGGAAGTCAATTGAATAAAGAAACATTTATAGCTAATGTTCTTGAAGCTGAATCTACTTTATATCATGTATCTAAATCGATTTTGACTCATGATCAAGATTGCGAGGATGCCGTTCAGGAGGCAATTTTAAAAGCCTATGATAAAATAGATACGCTGAAGAAAGAACAATATTTTAAAACATGGTTAGTTAGGATACTCATAAATGAATGTTATGATTTAAAACGCAAAGAGTATCCCGAGGTACCTTATGAAGAATACTTTGAGTCTACCAAGGCTGATGATAGGAAGGATTATAGCGAATTATATTTGGCTATTCAGAATTTACCAGAGCGTATTCGTATTACAATTGTTTTGTATTATGTAGAGGGATATTCAGTAGGAGAGATTAAACAGACTTTAGAAATACCTGCAGGAACTGTAAAAAGCAGATTAGCAAAAGGACGAAAATTATTAAAAATAAAGCTAGAGGATATGGAGGTAGTTTATGAATAAATATGATTGGAATAATGCCTTTCCAGATACACCTGAAAGTTTTAAAAATAAGGTAAGTGCAACATTAAATAGCTTACCAGATAAAAAGGAGAAGGATGAAATGGAAAATGTAAAAATATATAAAAAAGGATCTACGAAGAAAAAATTTATTATTGCATTAGTAGCTACTATGGTAATAGGGACAACTGTATTTGCTGCAGGAAAAATAACTTCTATAACTTCAAGTTCAAGCAGCAGACCAACATATACTACTATACCTACAGCAGAAGAAGTAAAGAAGGAGTATAAATTTAATCCTAAACTAGTTAATAAATTTGATAATGGTTACACTTTTGTAAATGGATGTGTTGTAGATAATAAAGGAACTGATGATAAAGGTAATTTTGCAGGAAAAACAAAATCACTTGATTTCGATTATACAAAAGGGAAGGATGAATTAAGTCTTTTTATGGAAAATGGAAGATTAGGTGAAAGATCAGAGAAAGCTACTGTTATTGCTAATTATAAGGGTATAGATTTATATTATTATTCATATGCTAATAAGCTTGAGCCAGCAAATTATAAAATGACAGAACAAGATAAGAAGGATAAGGCATCTGGTAAATATGTATTTAGTTATGGATCTGATTATGACAAGGAAAAAGTCTCTCAAGTTCAATGCTTAAATTGGATGGAAGGTGGAATTAACTATTCCTTCTTAGGAAGAGATTCGAATATATCAAAGGATGAATTAGTTAAAATGGCACAACAGGTTATAAGTACTAAATAAAAACGGTAGTGCGTATAGATTTAAAGTTTTTTAAAATAGAATGAAAATTCTTGCTTATCACTATGAGGGACAATATTTAGTGAAAGTTTATTTTTGAGAGTGATTAGATTTTCTATATAAAGCAATGGGGGCTGTCGTACTAAAAAATTAGTGCGGCAGCTTTTGTACGTTCAGCATGTTTGCATTTTCAAAGTGGACTGTTTTAAATGACGAACTTTACAAGACAGATTTAATTAAACGTCACAATGTAGTTCGACTGATTTTGAGACTTTTAGCAACCTTGGTTTGATTGCAGTTGCACATCTCAATTACCTTTAGTGCAATATTTTCAATAACCCGAGTAAATTGCGTATAGTTATAAGGCCAGGAAAATTCGCAAAGCATCTGCATTTCATCTGGTGTGATTCCTAAAATTTGTTTTCCAATAGATATATTTAATTTGTTAAGATATAGTTTTACAATTGAATCTATGCGCGCTGAATCATCTCTTAATGCTGGTAAAGTAATGATAAAACAATGCAGCTGATTTATAAATGCTATCATATTTGAATCAAGTGTTCCGTTATAAGAACTTATACATGAAAGTAAAACTCTATTTCTTTTACAAATTTCCATATCTCATATTAGTATAGTTATTACAGTAAAAAACAGATGAATTTGTTCAGAATCTGTATGATTTTAGTGAAAATAATAATATGGTCATTCTTGATACAAATGATATGGAAGGCACTGAAAGCACAACTGCTTATGTACAAAAAAGAGGAATTTCAACTAAACAGATGCTTATATACATTATGTCTGACATGGGCAAGATTCTGAAACGGTTGATTGACAAAGGATGTGATAGCACCATTTTCATTATGGGGGGAGATTCACTAGTTGGATTCGCACGTGAGGCTGGTATTAAGGGTATATCTCCTGTATGTGAAATAGATTGCGGAGTTGTACTCTCACAGCTTAATTATAACGGAAAGATGTTAAATGTAATTTCAAAATCCGGCGCATTTGGTAAAAAAACGTTATTTAGCGATTTATCAAAAATGCTTATAAGATTAAATGAGGGAAAGGAAGTTATAAAATGTTAGAAAAATATAATTTAAAAATGCCACAGGCTGTATATAGTAGTCAAAATTCATTGGAAAATATAAAAACGATTCTTTTGAGAAACAAAGTGAGTTTGATGTACCAGAATCTGATTTGGATCTTTTAGTTGATGCAGGAATGCAAGTTACACGTTTATTAGATAACAATATGCGTAAAGTTCCCCAAGAAGATGCTCGTGCAATATATAAACAAATTATATATTTACAAGATGTACATATGATAAAATATAATTATAAAAAATGACTATAGTATCAATTAAGTAAATCATTGAAGATAAATTAGTAAGCTCAGATATTTCGGTTATTTATGATAAAAGTGGAATAGAGGATGTTATGAATAATGGATAAAGGTTTTATTAAAAGTAAGATAAATATACCAAAAGTAAAAGACAAAATAGTAAAAAGAGAAGATTTGTTTAATAAGCTGAATGAAGCTATAAACTATAAGCTTATATTAGTTACTGCTCCAGCTGGTTTTGGTAAAAGCACATTGATAGCTTCATGGTTAAATTTTAACATTAAGAATAAATGTTTTACGGCCTGGTTATCTCTTTCTGAAAGAGATAGTGAAGCTATAGTATTTTGGAAATATGTTGTTTATGCACTTGATAAAATAAAAGAAGGAATTATGGAAAATTCCATTTTAGCATTTAACTCTTTTCAATTTAAAAGCAGCTTTGATACAGAAATTTTAGCAGTAATATTAAATAATCTTGATGAACTTAGAAAAGATTTGTTTTTAGTTATAGATGATTTATATATGATTGACAACAAAGAAATATATGAGCAGTTGAAATTTTTTATAAGAAATGTGCCACCTAATGTTCATATAGTAATTATAAGCAGAGCAGTTCCTGACATAGGCATAAGCAAGCTTAGAGCTACAGATAACATGCTTCAGCTATCTCAAAAAGATTTGAGTTTTACTCAGAAAGAGATAGAAACCTTTTTTAAAGAAGTTATGGATGTAGATATATCTAATGGCACTTTAAATATTTTAGAAGAACGTACTGAAGGATGGGCAGTAGGACTTCAAATGGCTGGACTTTCTTTGAAAAATACTAAAAATGAAGAAACCTTCTTAAATGGTTTTAAAGGAGATCATAGATATGTCCTGGATTACTTAATGGAAGAGGTATTTTCGCTTCTCGATAGAGAAACACAGGATTTTCTTATGAAAACTTCAATATTAGGAGAAATGAACAGTGATTTATGTAATAGAGTTACACAAATAAAAAATAGCCAGGAGCTTTTAGAAAAAATAGATACGGAAAATTTGTTTATGATACCTTTAGATGAAAATAAAGAGTGGTATAGATATCATCATTTATTTAAAGAATTTCTGGGAAATAGAAGAGCTGTGGCAATGGAAGACATTTTACCTGAACTTTATAATGGTGCTGCAGAGTGGCATAAAGAAAATGGCTTCTATGATGAAGCAATTAATTTTTATATTGAAGCTAAGAACTATGATGAAGCAAGGATTATAATAGAAAAAATTGATATGGATTTAATGTTTAGTGGTGATATGAAAAAAGTTTATGATTGGTGCATGAAAATCCCTAAGGAAATGTTTTATGATAGACCTCGCCTTTGTATGAATGCAGCATGGTTTAAATGTGCGAGCGGAGACTATAAAGCTTCTGATAATTACTTAAAGTGTGTAGAGCAGTCTTTAAAGTTACAGATTGATGAAGTGGATGTAAAATACTTTTTCACAGAAATAATGATTATTAGAGGAATGCTTGCCATATTAGAAAGAGATATTACTAAAATTAAGGAATATGCAGATAAGGCTAAAGATTATGGAAATAAACATAATATCTTAAAAGCAGCAAATGCTTTATTAAAAGGAACTGCAGCCATTTATGAAGGTGATGTAAAAGCTGCTGCAGCATTTTATGAGGAATGTCTTGAGATTAGTAAAAATATTGATAATTACTATACAGCTTCTATAGCTAACAGAAGCTTAATCATATCAAAAATGATGAGAGGCAAAATTTATGAAGCAGAAAAACAATGTATAGACTTAATTGAATATTTAACTAAAAGACATGTTATTAATATACCTGCAGCAGCTGCTATATATAATGATTTAGCTGACATATATTATGAGTGGAATGAGCTTGATAAAGCAGTAGAATGGGTAAAAAAAGCTTTGGAACTTGCTAAAAAAGGAGAAGTAAACTGGATTTTATGTGCAAGCTATATGACTTTAGCAAAAATATTTTTTGCCGGTTCTAATATTGAAGATGCTTTAAAATACTTAAGCAAATCCGAAACATATAGAATAAATGATAAACTATTCGATGTAAAATTAGAATTTCTGAGGGTTAAAGCAAATTTACATTTAAGAAGTGGTAATTTTGAAGGAGTAGAAAATTTAATAAATAATGATATTTTTAATTGTTTAACAAAATTCAATATAGCCTATTCCTATTATTACTTAACAAAAGTTAGATATCTTATATTTAAAAATGCACTAGCTGAAGCAGAAATTTTAATAATTAGTCTTTCTGAAACTTTTGAAATGAGAAAAGTTAATAAGGCATTGGCAGAAGCCTTAATTTTGAAAAGTATTATTTGTGAGAAAAAAGGTAATACAACGGAAGCACTAGAGGTTTTGATAAAAGCAATAAACATTTCCTATAAAGAAAAGTATCTTAGAATTTTCTTAAATGAAGAGACGCATTTAAAGGAGTTTATTCTAAGTAAAAGTACAAAGCTTCAAGCTTTGCTTAAGAAAGAAGCTCAAAGTTTTTTAAATCAAATAATTGAAAACTTCAATAATAAAATTAATATCATGGAAAAGCCTGCTTACTTGGAGATATTGAGTGTAAGAGAAATAGAGGTTCTTAAATATTTGCAAAAAGGACTTACTAACTTAGAAATAGCAGAAGCTTTATTTGTATCTGTGAACACGGTAAAAACACATCTTTTAAATATATATACTAAGTTAGATGTACACAGTAGAACTGAGGCATTAACTAAGGCTAAGGAATTTGGAATTTTTTAATTTTCAGGGGTGATTGGAAAAATCACCCCTTTTAATCATACCTGTGGGTGATAAAAATACATTTTTAAACTAGTAAAATATAATCAAGAAATGTATTTAAGAAAGTATAAGTCTGAAAGAAATGTTTTCAGGCTTATGTTACTGTCTTAAGAAAGGAATTGATATAAAGATGAAAAAACACACAGGAAATGATTTCACCACAGGAGATATTAAAACGCATATATTAAAATTTGCTGTACCAATGGTTATAGGACTTTTTTTAACTATGGGGTATACCATAATAAATACTATTTGGATTGGAAATTTACTTGGAAAGGAAGCTATGGCAGCTACTTCAGTAAGTTTTCCTATTACTTTTATACTCATTGCTATAGCCACAGGCTCAACTACAGCTATTTCTATATTAATATCTAGAAATTATGGAGCAAAAAACTTTAATACTATTAACAAAATAATAGAGACATCTTTTTCATTATTTTCTATACTAGCTGTGGTTCTTATATCTTTAGTATTTATTTTTAGAAATGAATTATTAAATTTAATGGGAACTCCAAAGGAAATATTTAATATGGCATCAAGTTACCTAGAAATATTGCTTTTTGCTACATTTATTAATTATATATATTCTGTTATTAATTCAATTCTCTCAGGAATGGGAGATACAAAAACCTCGTTAATATTTCTCGTTTTGTCGACAATTGTAAATGCTGTATTAGATCCATTTCTTATAATGCAATTTAAGCTTAATGGCGCAGCGGCAGCATCCCTTATTTCAGGAGGCATTGCAATTATTTCTGCAGTAACATGCCTAAAAAGGAAAAAACTTAAGATTAATATTATTCCTAAAAGACTTAGTTTTGATAAGGAAATAGTTTTAGAAATATTAAAAATAGGTATGCCAGCAACTATTCAACAGTGTTTAATGCCAATTAGCCTTATATTTATTACATCATTTATAAGCAGATTTGGTGCAGATGCTATTGCAGCTTATGCGGCAGCAAGTAAAGTAGATTATTTAGCTATAATGCCTGGTATGGCTATAGGAACCGCAGCCTCAGTTATAACAGGACAAAATATTGGGGCCAATAAATCAGATAGAGTAAAAGGAGTTTTTAAATGGGGATCATTGTTAAATTTTTCTATCGTTACTATAGTGGCTGTTTTAATTTCAGTTTTTCCAAATCAAATTCTTATGATCTTCGCAAAAGACTCTAGAATTTTAAATATAGGATCAACCTATTTAAGAATTAATGCTTTAGTTTATTTGATATTCAGTATAACCTATGTAACTAATGGTATTATAACAGGTTCAGGAAAAACTATGGTAACTATGACAATTTCAGCAGTATCACTTTTGCTCCTTAGAATACCACTCGCTAATTTTATGTCACAAACCAGCATAGGAATTAAAGGAATTTGGTATGCTATTTTAATTACCTCTGTATTTTCTACTATTTGCAGTATGCTTTATTATTTATCAGGAAAATACAATGAAAATTTAATTATATGTGGAGAAGAAGTGTATAATTAAGCATAAGCAGGCTGAATATATTTAAGATAAAGTGCTTTTAAAGTATTAAAGAGTAAGACTTTAAAGCACTCTTTTGTTTTATTACAATGGATTTTAACTATGTAGTGTTCAATAATATGGAGGCACTATATCAAATTTATAAAAGTAAACTCTAATGGATTTCTGTCAACTAACCTTGAATAAGTAGATTTTGGATATCCTACCATAACAGCACCAGTAATTTTCTTGTTCTTGGGGATATTAAATAATTCAATTAATGGGGAATTATCTTTCATAGCAACTCTTTCAAACATTCCAGCCCAGCATGAGCCTAATCCTAGCGTTGGTGCATACAACTCCAAATACGCTAATGAAAAAATAGAATTTTCTCTTCCTCGTGGAAAGTTCAAATCAGCAGTTGCCAGGATAAGGCTAGATGCTCCTCGCAAAATTGTATCAATTTCTTTTTCACGATATGGCTTTGTAAAGTTGCTTGATACATTATCCTTCTCAAATTCTTCAATGACAAGTTTAACAGCCTCATCAAGTATTTTTCTATCATCTATGATGACATAGGATATGCCTTGCAGATTATGTCCACTAGGAGCAAAATGAGCAATATTCACAAGAGTTATTAATTTTTCTCTTGGGACAGGAGTTTCTTTATATGTGCGAATGGAACGCCTTGAACGAAGAAAGTTTTCTGCCTCCTCAGGGCTTAACTTTGGAAATTTTTTTGAGCTGATTTGATTGGATAAAGGTGTTTTTATATTATCAATTGCTTCCTTTGGGCATATAGCTACACAATGACCACAGGAAATACAATCTTTACTACAAATTTCTTCAGGTCCATTTTTGCTAAGCCTTAATACATATTCTGGGCACTCATCTACGCATAAACCACATTTAATACATTTCTCTTGATCTACAGTTATCAAATTCATTTTTATTTCTCCTTTACTTTAAACAAATAATAAGGTCTATTTATAGTTATATATCGTTATGAAAGACTTATGATTTATATCATAGGCCTAATAATATAAAATTAATGAAAGTAAATTTCTTTTAAGTTAGTATACCATTAAAGAATTTTTTTAAATAGATGTTAAATTATCATAGGATAAATAATCACATCATCATTACCATTAAGATTAATAATAATTTGTTTGAAAAATTTTTGTTTTCTAAATGTCTATTCATTTTCATATCTTCCTCTCTAAAGGTATTATGGGAACACCAGAAGGGCAAAAACTTTTACATCATCCTTTAGTAGGAGACTTATACTTAAGCTATATTTCCTTTAAGTCTACAGAAATAGAGGGAGCAAGTATTACCATTCAAATGCCTATAGATGATTATACAAAAAATAAATTGGAACAGCTTATGTTAACAACATAAATCAATACTGTTTGGAGTCGTATATAAATTGAAAGTGTCCAAGGTGGTTTGTTGCAAATTGAGATTCATATCCCCTAAAATCTTTCATTAGTGGCGGAGCCATGATTCCAGCACTATTTACTAAGATGTGAAGGGGGCGGTTAGAAGCTAAAAACCTTTCTGAAAATTTATCGATAGAAATAGGATACATAAGATCTAAACTTTCTAACTCTATATTTTCTATAACTTCTTTTGCAGTTGTAGAAAAGTTATACCCTGAATTTATTGATGCTTGAATAGTATTTTTCATATATTTCTCCTTTTCTATACACAGCCTAATTATTAAAATGAGCTCAAATCGCTAGCGTTATACTTAGTATATTTCTTAGAGTGCAGTGTAAGTCAATAGGAAATTTCAAAAATATTGATCAATAAGTATAGTAACATTTATAATAGTAACTATATTATTACATAAAACTATAGATTGTTATTTAGAGGTGTGCAGTTATGAATTTCTCAATAAAAGAAGTAGCAGAAAAATTAAATATATCACAGTATACATTAAGATATTATGAAAGGGAAGGCTTGATACCTTCAGTACAACGTGACAACAATGGTAGGAGGGTATACACAGATGCTGATTTAGGATGGCTTCAAATTGTATGTTGTATGCGAGCTACAGGAATGTCTATTTCATATATAAAAAAATATGTTGATCTTTGCATTAGCAGCAAGGATACTTTAGATGAAAGGCGTAAGATTATGCTTGAACAAAAAGAAATAATAGAAGAAGAGATAAAAAAATATACTGATCTTCTTGAACTTGTGAATATGAAGTTAGATTATTATGATAAAAAAGTTTCTAAAGATGAATTAAAAGAGTTAATTATTGAAAAAAAGAAGTAACTGATTCTATTACATAAAAAAGGTCTAAAATATCCTTGTTAATGTGAACTGCACCACAAGTAAGTGCAGTTTTTATTATATGTTCTCTCAGACTATGGTTTGAATGATGTTCCGCTTTGGGGGGTCTAACTTTTACGCAGAACTAGGGACATTTGTGTTAAAGTAGGGGTTTGGCGTAATTGTTGTGTTTGTTGTGGCTTTAACATATAAACATTTATGAGACTTGATAGTTATATACAACATGAATTTAAGGAGTATACTTATAACCAAATGAGAATATTAAGATATGTAATAGTAAATCCTAATATTACACATGTATTATATAAGGAGGACAGCAAATGAAGACTAAAAAAGCAATTAGTATTATATCAATATTTATGGGCATTTTTATATTAATATTTTCATTTTTATATACTGATAATAATACGAGTTATGTTTATAATTCGAGAGTAACAATCTCTAAAGTGACAGAAGGGTTCACATATGCGGATTACTATAATAGCAGATATGAATTCTCAATTAAATACCCAAGCATTTTGATCAATGGTAATGAATCAGAAAATGGAGATGGAATTACCTTAATCGATGAAAGCGGGACGGTAAAACTTACGGTATTTGGAAGCAATAATATATTTGACATAACCCCAAGCCAAGCATACAAAAATGCATTGAAGGAGGTTAAAAAAGCTTCGTATAAAAAACAAAAGGATAATTGGTATATTATTTCCTCGATTAAAAATAATAAAATTATATATAAAAAAGAAGTCGTAGGGAAAGGTTCAACTAATACTTTTATATTTGAATATCCTTTAACACAAAAAAAATTATATGACGAATTTCTTTTGAATCTTAATAATTATTTTAAAACTCCAGGAATCCATGAAGTTCATTAGTAAAAGAAATAGGATTGATTTTTAAGTTTTTAAGTCAGTATCTAAATATAAAAAGATCTAGCTATAGACGGCATAGGCCGCCTTTTTTTATACAGTAACAATAGTTAGTCCTATAGCATAAACTGTTAGAGTGAACAAAAAAGATAGGAGAATGAAAATGGCCTATGTGAGATTGAACCTTTATAATAGAACTCCTCAAACTGTGGAGTATGCTTTTTTAACAGATCCTAATCAAGCACCAACGACGTGGGTAGCTATCCCTCCTGGAGGAATGAGAGTAACCTATCCATATGTAGGACGAGATTATATAGTGTACCGTTACTTAGGAAGCAGTACTATGTCTAGAATCATACAGATACAAGCTTACAATGATCCAGTTCATTGGTGGAAGTTTGTTCCACTTTCTGTAATTCCTAATCTTGTTGGTGCGCCTGAATATGTAGGTAAAGATATGAGAAAGAACTATCGATGTATGCAAGAATATTTGTATAGAGATTATAATAGTTATCAGGCATTTTATTGCCCTTTTATGTGTCCTTATCTAAGATATCAAAGGTCTAACTATAGACGGCAGTGGTACTTGCATAAAATAGATGATAACTTTTGTGAGATAAATACGTCTGAGCAGTGGTCTGATTCTATTAAAACTTTGGGTCCCTTTGAGTCTAAATATGAGGCAGTAGAAAAGCGAGTTGAATTAGCAAAGCAAGGTATATGCAAGCTAGATAAAATTCCTGATTTCAAATTTTATGTGCATAAATTTAACACAGGTTTATGTGAGGAGAATTTCTTAAAACAAGAAGATTATCAAAAAGAACTTCCTCATCCTCAGAAAATAGTTCAATCTTGGGGCCCGTATGATTCAGAGGATGAGGCAATAGCAAAACAATATGAACTATACAAACAAAAAATATGTACGAAGATTCCATATCTAATGTGAGTATGCTAATAAATGTTCTATTTTTATATTTACGCTGAAATTAATTATGGGACGCATGTAGATTTACTAATATAGATTTAGAATAGGGGGATGTCGCACTATAAGTCAACTTTCAGTTGTGATTTTCTAATAGAACGACAACCCTTTTTTACATAAAGCTATTGGAGGCATAATTAAAACGATAGAATTTAAAAAAGCATTGTGTGTTCACAGGTGCCTGACTCGGACCGGTAAAGTTTGTTCTTTTTAAAATACTATAAGCTAAGTAATCGGGTGTATCGAAAGAAACAGTTCCAATAATCTGCACTCCAGACTCAATTTCTGGAAGAACTTTGACGTACTGGGCATAATCACTCCATACCTCTTTCCAACCTTTAGAAGTAAATCGAATGGCATAATACTGATCTATCCAATAGCCTGTTCCTCCTCCAAGCCTTACTGTAATTATCAGGTTGGTATCCCAATTTATCTGAACGGCTGTTATAAGACCTCTTTTTTCATAGACCTGCTCATAGATACCATTCACGTTATCATAAAGAATAAAAATCCCGGTAAGACCTTGAAGGTTTAAAATTACAGCTAACTGAAATTCCCTAGTATGTTTTAAATTCATTTTCATAATGGTGATGTTTTCGCTTTTTATAAGTTCGGAGTATTGAGGAAACTTGGATTTTAAGCTTATATATATCCATTTAGGTATAGTATAAGCTTCTTGGAAATTCCTTTTATAATAACTTTGAGGGTAGGTATAACCATACATTTAATAAACTCCTTTTAGCATAATCTTAACAATGTATAATATGTATTTATGAGGGCCTTTGTGTTGGCAAGTTTTTACTATTTTTAATAAGTGTTTAAAACACCGAAAATAAAGTTCAAACATAGTATGATAAGGAAGTATGTTTATAAATTTATCCATTCAATAGAAATGCTGAGAATAGATACTATTGAATGGATTCTCCTGAAATCTTTGTAGATAGTGATTATATACTTGCTTTAAAGACTGCCGACAAATATTGTTGTGCTTGGCTTAGCAGAGCTGGTTCTATAGCTTATGATCTGATCTCAGATAATATAAAAAGTCAGTACAAAGATAAGGAAGATTTTATAATGCAATTTGCAGGTGTATCAAATCCTCATCATGAAGCATTTGAAATATCTGGATGCAGCTGCAGGGCAAAAGACCGGATTACTTTTAGAGTATGGATGTACTATCACTATACCGGCGAATATATACCGCCCTATAAGCGGCCGGATAACAATACATTTATAGAATTAATAAAAATTGAGGAAGAAACGTGGTTAGTCGATAAAGTTACCACAAAACCATAATTCTGATTTATGAGGATTTATAGAGGGTGATACCTTGGAATTTTGGTACCACCCTTTAACTTTACTTATCTCCAGGATCCATTAATACAAGTTATATCTTTTCCACCTACATTAATTTTTGCTCCATAAGAGTATACTTTGTCAGCATAAAAGCAATCATTAGGGTTTTTGGCTTCAGTAATTCCCTGAATTTCCGGTTCCAAAGTTTCGCCGTCAGGAGTTTCTATTGGCTCCCCAGGAGCAACTTTTTGAGGAGGGAAAAGAACCAGTGTCTTTTTAGATCCGCTTAATTGAATGCTGCAGATTTGATTACTGTATAATTTAAGCTTTTGACCTTTGGTATTAAAACCGAAAAAGGCAAAATAAGCGGCAGGGTCTCCAGCTAATCCAAATAAATGGTAAATGCCATCTAGGGACTTTAGCGGAGCATTAAAAGAAATGTAATAAGTTTCGGGAACCGTTGAGTTCCTTACAACTTCATACATTGCAGCCTTACTCATGCACTGCATTTCCTGAGGCATTCTGTCCAATAAATAAGGGCAAAGGTAATGAGAATATGGACAAATATTATACATTTATATCTCCTCTATTGAATATTTACATAATATATTATGTTGACATGAATGTATAAGTTCCTACATAGCTACTGTTTATCTCCACACTCCATCAGAGCCGCAGGTTTTTATTGCATTTGACGCCATCATAACCGTGGAACCGGGAGCATACTGCTTCCCATCCCACCAGCAGCTTACACTTTCAGTAAACCCACTTGTTTCCTCAGGGACGGTTAAGGGATAATCCTTATGAACTTTTGGTCCCTGTAATTTTATTGCACATATTTGGTCACTGCTAAATACATGTTCAAGTTTGGAACCGCTGGCTATAACAAAATATGAATAGTTTCCTGCAAAGAAGTTTATGTGGTAGATACCATTATAAACCTTGTCATAAGGAGGCTTGAAATAAATATTGTAGGTTTCAGCAGGGTCTGAATCGAGAACAATAGAATACATGGAATATGCAGTCATGCATTTAGCCGGTAGTGGAGCTGAAGGCGGCTGAACAGGAGTTGTGAGTCCTTTTAAGGCTATTTTGCAGAGCTGATCAGCGGTAAATTGATGTTCTGTCTTATTTGAATCTATTGCTAAAAGAATAAAATATTTAGGATTTCCGGCCACCCCAGTTATTTGATAAACCCCGTTATACTTGGCCGCTAAGCTGGGTTGAAAAGTTAATTCATAAATTTCAGATGGCTGGTATTTCATTGCAGTTGCAAAAATTTGAGCGTTGGTCATACATTGTCTTTCAGATGCCAATCTACGCGGCAGGAATGGGTACTGGTAACAACAATCTGGATACATAATATACATATAACTCTCCTATTTGTGATGCTTACACATTATAATATGTAAACAGCAACGTAATAGTTCATTTCTTGAAAATTTCAATTGTAGCCGATAAATTTAAATATGTATAATATGAAATTTGAATACAAAGATAAATAGCAATAATATATTATTACTGGTATAATTAATTAGTCTTCATTAAGATATTTAATGGAGACTAATTTAAATATGAAAAGAGAGTATGTTTATGATGGAAGAAAGTTTAGAAAAGAAGATAAGCAAATTAGATGGAGACATTGAAGCTTTAAGAAGAGCAAAGTATTATTTATCTAATAAAGAAGAGATTAATGAAATTATTGATGTTTTAAATAAGGAGAGGCAAATTTATTCAGATGAAATTTATCTTTGGGATGGAAAAGCATATACAGAATGTCTAAAAGTAGTACTAGAATTAGTAAACAAAGAGTTAGGTAAGGATGAGCAAATTGAATTGCTGGAGGTTATAAAAGAACAACATGGCAGAAAATCTCCTAATGTAAGCAAGAAAAGCTATGGACTTAATGCATGGCTTAAATATTTAGATGTGGAATGTCAGTGGATTAATAATGAAGACAGCGAATGGTCAACATTAATTATAACTGGATTTACACCTCGTATACAGAATTAGAAATAGGTTAATCGTTTTTCTAAATGTTTTAAGATTCTTATTTTATTATCGTCAGACAATATTGGTGCATTCTTATATTTAAGAATAGTAGTGAATTTCAAAGGTCGTGCTTCGACTCTTCAAATGAGACTCACGATACATATGACCGTGTTGGAGAAATCCAGTACGGTTTTTTATATGATAAATAAGGACATTTATAATTAAATAAAGGGAAATGTACCCTAAGATTAGAAACATACAATGATTTTTCAATCATCTGATTCAGATATTGTATTAGCAAAAAGCTTGTATTAAAATGAATAAGGGAAAATTTAAAAGTCATTTTATATACGAGTGTATACGTATTTAATAAACAAATTTAGTTTAAAACAATAAATGTAAAAGGAAGCGAATGTAATTATGAGTTCTAGAAATCGTAATATAGATATGTGCAACGGCCCATTGTTTAAGAAGATATTTATCTTTGCTTTGCCCATTATGGCTATGTATATCCTACAATTATTATTCAATACTGCTGATATGGTAGTAGTGGGACATTTTTCAGGCAGTAAGGCATTGGCAGCAGTGGGAGCCACAGGTTCACTCATTAATCTTATTATAACTTTATTTATGGGTTTATCCGTAGGTACCACCGTAGTTGTGGCTCGGGATTGTGGTGCAGATCAGTCAGATGCTGTAAGTCGATCTGTTCATACATCTATTGCTATCAGCATTATCGGTGGATTGATTGTAATGGTGATGGGTATCATCCTTTGTAAGCCTTTGCTGAAGATGATGGGCACTCCAGAGGATATTATCGGATTGTCCGTAGTATATATGAAAATCTACTTTATTAGCACACCTGCTAACATGGTATACAACTTTGCAGCAGCTATCTTGCGTGCTACAGGTGATAGCCGTCGTCCAATGTACTATCTTATGATTGCCGGCACACTACACGTGATATTTAACCTTTTTTTTGTAATAGTACTGCATATGGGAGTAGCAGGTGTGGCCTCTGCCACGGTCATTTCTGAGTATATCTCAGTACTGCTTATTATGATTTGCCTTTCCAGATGCGAGGGAGCCATACGTTTCATACCTCGTAAGATGTGTATTGATAGATATAAGCTAAAGGACATTGTGAAAATCGGTTTACCGGCAGGCATGCAAGGATTATTGTTCTCTATTTCCAATGTGCTGATACAGTCAGCAGTTAATTCTTTCGGATCCACCATGGTGGCAGCCAGTGCTGCTGCAGGAAATGTTGAGAACTATATCGGCACCACAATGAATGCCTATTATAATGCAGCACTCTCTTTTACTGGACAGAACATGGGTGCAAAGAAATATGATCGAATTGACAGCATTGCAAAGGTGTGTACAGTATTAATCTTTGTTACATGGATTCTCTTGGGCGGTTTGACAGTAATTTTTGGAAAGCCACTGCTTGGTATCTTCACCTCTGATTCGGAAGTCATTAAGCTTGGCATGCTGCGTATTAATATCATGATGGTTGCATTCTTCACCTGCGGCATGATGAACGTGTATCCAGGGCTTACCCGAGCTATGGGCTATTCTATATCGCCTATGATTTCCACACTGGTAGGTGCCTGTCTTATGCGAATTCTATGGTTGGCTACAATCTTTGCTTGGTATCCTACAGAGATTGTACTCTTTGCCTGCTATCCAGTTACCTGGGCGCTTGCTGGAATCGGACAGATAGGCATTTTCTTCTATGCTAGGCGCCAGATTCGCAAGCCTACTGTGATACAGGTTGGCACTGTGGATATATAATTTATTGTTTTATTATATTAAAAAAGCCGCCACGATAAATGTGACGGTTTTGTAAATTTTTTGTTCTTTATGTAATTATTATAGCACAAAATGGTAAAAAAGTCAAGAATTGAAGTGATACTATATGTGTTGTATATATTATTAGAGGTGATAATTTTATGGAGCAAAAAAGCATGACAGCACTCGTAAGTGCATTTTCAAGAGCATATCATTCAGTGAAAAACAAAGAGAAAGTATTTGATGATTACTTAGCAAAGGATATTCTGAGTCAGAATGAATATGAACAAATTGCAAGCAATATGTCAAAGGGTATCAAATTTTTTAATCCATCATTTGAGGGAACGCAGGATGAAGCTTTGCGTTGGATTGTTGATAATCAGTTATCTCCGACCCCACTTGGTAGAGCGGCATTTACAGAAAAGCTGCTTGAAAATGCTGTGAAAATTGGTGCAAAGCAATATTTAATTTTTGCTGCTGGGTACGATACATTTGCATATCGACAGCCTGAATGGGCATCAAAAATTGAAATTTTTGAAATTGACCACCCTGTTACTGGTGCAGACAAGCAAAAGCGTATTAAATCAGTGATATCGGAAAGGCAAGCAAATTTGAATTATGTATCTGCGGATTTTAGAAAAAATAAATGGCAAAGCAATTTGCTTGCCTGTATAGGATTTGACAAAAGAAAAATTAGCTTCTGTAGTTTGCTTGGAATAAGTTACTATTTGTCTAAACAGGTATTTGAAGAAACAATCGATGCAATTTCAAGCTTTATACCAAAAGGCAGTAGTATTGTTTTTGATTATAATGATGAGAATGCTTATACAGACAAAGCAGGAGAACGGGCTAAAAAACTAGCGACAATGGCTGGTGCTGCAAATGAAAAAATGCTGGGAAGTTATTCTTATGTGGAATTGGAGAAATTATTAGATAGAAGCAATTTTATGATTTATGAGCATTTAACACCGAATGAAATAACAGATCAGTACTTCAAAAAATATAATAAGGCAAATCCAAATCATCAAATGACAGCTTTTGATAATGTGAATTATTGTCTTGCTGTTAGAAAATAAACAAGAAAACTGATTATAGTTAAAATATATTATTCACAAACTTAAATATGAGAAAAAGGGGATGTTGCACTTTAAAATGGAACATCCCCTTTATAATTTGAGGAAAGTATGACTTGACCTAAAATTAATTCTACGAAATACAGCTCCATAAATGACAATACCTGTGGAGAATATTTTATAGGATAGAAGTATAACATATAGAGAAAGTAGATAGTGGGAAGTAATCTAAATTATGTCTTCCCGAAAACAGTTGACTCGCCCCTTAGGGCTGGGTTTATACTAGTTATTGAGGTGGGATATTGATGGAGAATCGAATAAAAATCGGCGATTTTGCTAAAATAACTGGGAGTACAGTGAAAACAATTATCTATTACCATAGAATCGGTTTATTGCAAGAACCAAAGCGTTCTTCAGGAGGATATCGATTATATGGCTCAGTGGAGCTAACTCGTATGCGCTTAATTAAACACTTAAAATCCTTAGGACTTGATCTGAAGAGAATCAAAGAAATATTGGGAGATATACACAAAACAAAAACATTAAGGGAAGTCTTACAGTCCTTGAGAATTGAGCTTCTAAGCGAGAAAATAAAAATAGAGGAACGAGTAGAGAAAATTGATATGTTGCTTAGAGAAGAGATGATTCTCCTTGATAGTGATACTTTTGCCTCTCCTTCTTTTCAAATGGTCACAGAGATACTAGGACCGAATCAAATTGATAAATATGTTCAAGCATGTCCAGAACTCTTCGAACAGCAGCGGAAATTGTTTGGCATCTTGGACGATTTTCAATGGGGTGAGGACTATCGTGGAACTTTTAGAGCATTAGCAGAATATTTTAAAACTCACCCTCAAGAATATCAAGTTTCTTTAGGCTTTGGAAAACGTCTTGCCAGACTATCAGAGTTGTCCGAAGATGATCCGGAAATTGAAGCTTTGGCCCGAGAATCTGCTGAATTTATAAAAAGGATCCCTTCGTTAAAAGAGATGTTATATAATCAAACCGGGCTAACAAAGCCACTTGAAAGCTTATATAATGAGGTGATTACTGGTGTTTTATCTCCAGCTCAGATGAAATATAAGCAGCTTTTTCAGCAATATTTGAATTATAAATTTGCTAATAAAGAAGGTATTTAAATTTAGGAGGTAATTTATCATGGAAGGTAATACAAAATTATCGAAGCAAAGAGCTTATCTTGTGCCTATTGTTATTATGATTGTAATGGGAATTGTTTTATTTCTTCCAGCGGGTACGCTGAGGTTTTGGGAAGCATGGATTTATTGGCTGGAATTTTCTATAGTAACATTTTTCATTACTGCATATTTTCTAAAGAAAAGTCCTGAACTTTTATCAAGAAGAATGAAGTATAAAGAAAAAGATACTACGAAAAAGCCTCCATCTATATTTAACTTGTTTTTTATTGGTTACATTATTCCCGGCATTGACTTTCGTTTTCATTGGTCAAGCGTACCTATTTGGATTGTAATTACATCAAATGTTATTGTTTTATTGGGATATATTTTTATTGTCTTGGTTTTTAATGAAAACAGGTATGCTTCTACTATTATACAGGTTGAAAAAGAACAGCGGGTTATAACAACAGGCCCATATTCAATAGTTCGTCATCCAATGTATTTAGGAATGTTATTAATGTTATTATTTACCCCCCTTGCGCTTGGTTCTTATTGGGCAGTAATACCTTTTCTTCTCTCTGTGCCAATGAATATATTTAGGATAAAAAATGAGGAAGAAGTGCTTTTAAGGGAGCTTTCGGGGTATAAAGAATATTGTTTAAAGACACGTTATCGTTTGATTCCGTTAATTTGGTAAAAACATTTATTTGTTTTGTTAGTTAAAACTGTAGCTTTTCAAACCAGATGTGTTCTTGCTGCGTCTGCCATACAATTGTATAATTATATGGTAGGAAAGGATGTGATACTATTCCAGTAAATTCATTTGAAAACTATCCCATGACTTGGAAACCTGTCATAGATAGAAGCGTTAAATCTATATATCTTTCTTTAGCAAACCAACTGGAGCAAGATATTATTGGTGGCACATTACTGCCGGGAACAAAATTACCGCCACAAAGAGAACTGGCAGATTTTCTCGATATCAATGTCAGTACCGTTTCAAAGGCTTTTAAGGTATGTGAACTGAAAGGATTGTTGAGTGCCACTATCGGTAGTGGCACTTTTGTTTCCTTTGACGCACTAGCTAATGCTTATCTGCTTACGGAAGGTGGGCTTCAAAGTTTAATTGAAATGGGCGCTACAATTCCCGAAGCATCGTCAAACAAGACACTTATGCTTCAATTAAAAAATATGGTGAACGAGCCGAACTCTTGTAGGTGGTTTAATTATAATAGACCAAGTGACACGCTTTGGCAAAAGGATGCCGCGGTGATGTTGATGAAAAAGTGTGGCTATGATACAGACCGAGAAAGCATTTTATTCTCTAACGGCGGTCAAAATGCAATAACAGCGATTTTGGCAGGGCTTTTCAAATATGGTGATAAAATTGGTGTTGATCCACATACCTATTCTGGGGTGAAAACATCAGCAGCTATGCTGGGAATTCAATTAGTTCCAATAAAGCAAAGCCATAACGAAATGAGCGAAGACGCTCTAATATATGCTTGTAAGAATGAAAATTTGAAAGGTATTTATCTAATTCCCGGCTATCAGAATCCGACCACACATATCATGTCGTTGGCTCGCAGAAAAGTATTGGGACAGATTGCAGAAGAACACAATATTCTTGTTATTGAGGATGGAACCTATCATCTTATGAGTGAGCCAATATCAGCTGTGGCATCATTTGCATCGGAAAGAACAATCTACATTGCAAGTTTATCAAAATCAGTTGCGCCTGGTCTTCGTCTAGCTTACGTATCCGTTCCAAAGATGTATAAAATACCGCTTTCCAAAGCGCTTTATAATATGAATGTTTCGGTTTCTCCACTAATGGCAGAGTTATCAGCTCGTTTGATTGTATCAGGTAAGATTAACGATATCATTGAAAAGCACAAAAAAAATACTATTGAAAGAAATAAAATGGTTAATGAGTATCTTTCTCAATATGATTGCAGGGGAGATGAAAAATGTATTTTCCGTTGGTTATATTTGCCGACAAATGTCACAGGGACAAAGTTTGAAGCATTAGCTTTGGAACATGGTGTTCAAGTCTACGCTGCTGAACGTTTTGCGGTTGGGAATACAATTCCCGAAAAAGCAGTTCGTCTGGCAATTTGTGCACCTGAAACCGTAGAAGAATTGAAGCGGGGCTTAAAGATTTTGCAGCAGTTGTTGTATTCCCTTAAATAATCAGTAGAAAATTGTACGCCACACATTTATATAATTGTATGGCGAATGTTTATATGCTAACATGGGCTATAAGATGAATGTTTGCATATAAAGGGGGATACGTATTATGAAAACACTTCGTTTTGCTATTAAGCAAATAGTACCATTGTTATTTTCATATCTTTTTGTGGGCTTGGCATTTGGAATTTTGATACACGAAGCAGGTTACTCTGCTATATGGGCGTGTTTAGCTGGAACCTTCATCTATGCAGGTTCTATGCAGATTGTTATGGTTTCCCTTATGACCTCTGGCGCACCGCTAGAAATGGTTGCAGTTATGACCTTCTTCGTCAATGCAAGACACATTTTCTACGGCATCGGATTTGTTGATAAGTTTCGCAAGATGGGATGGAAATATCCCTATATGGTTTTAACACTAACTGATGAAATCTATTCAGTATTTTGTGTGATAGAATACCCTGAAGATGTGGATGAAAAAAAAGCAGACTTCTATATTGCTTTTATATGCCATTTACTATGGATTTTCAGCTGCACAACTGGAGCTTTGCTTGGTCAGGTGCTTCCATTTGATATGAGAGGTATTGAATTTTCCGCTACCGCATTTTTTACTGTGGTTTGTGTCAATCAATGGCGTCAGTTTGCTTCTCACATCCCTGCTATTGTAGGCTTTGCTTGTGCCATTGTATTCTATATCCTATTGGGTGCAAACAACTTTTTGATTCCTGCGTTATCAGTTAGTTTGATCGTATTAGTAATTATGAAGGATATTATAAACATGCAAATGGGGGGAATTAAGTATGACAATTAATTTTGGATACTCTTTCGTAACTATTATTGTAGTGTCATCAGTAACTGGACTAGTTCGTGCTATACCATACCTTTTCTTTGGCAGAAAGAAAGAGCTCCCAACAACTGTTCGATATCTGGGTTCCGTGTTACCTGCATCTATCATGATTATTCTAGTGGTTTACTGTGTGAGAAACATTAAATTGTCCGTATTTCCATTTGGACTCGCGGAGCTACTTTCAATTGCTATTGTTATAGTTGCTCAAGTAATAAAGAAGAATACTTTTCTTAGTATCTTTCTCGGCACAGCTTTTTATATGATCTTGATTCGAACAGTGTTTATGAAATAGTGTAAATATTTAACATTTATAATGATGAACCATGAAATATATTTATACATAATACTGGCAACCATTTCTTATGAAAATGGTTGCTTTGTCATTTAATGTTCCATTAGGTCACTTAAAGACACCTCTTGTTCACTTTTGGGGTTGTTTAGAGGATGTATTTTAGCAGTCTCTTTATTGTCGTTTACACTTTCAATGTAAATTCGTGTTCCATTATGTGTTACATCAAACATAATTGGTGATGAGGCAATTTCTTTTGCACGTACTTTATCCATAGTAATAACCTCCATTCATTATTTTTTAGACAATCATAATTTTTACATTAAACTAATAAAATATTCTTCATCTAAAAAATGATATGGTAACAATTGATGGGATGATACAACATTGTATTTAGTAATGTAATTGTTTATAATGATTAGGGCTATAGATTGCTTCCCAAAAATGAATGCAGGTGAAGGATACAATAATTTATCAAGATGGATGAGTTATAATATCTAGAAATAAGATAAAAAAATTACATTTCGAGAAATAAGGAGACTTAAGAATGAGTGAGAAATTTAGAAGAGTTATAATGACAATATTCGGTGTTCTGATAACAGGCTTTAGTGTGGGAATGTTCAATTTTTCAGCTTTTGGGATGGATCCTTTTCAGGTATTTGCACATGGTATCTGGGGTCATATACCATTAGGCTATGGAATTTTTTATTCGATATTAAATTTGATTATGTTAATTTTTATCTTTATTATTGATCGATATAAGATTGGTCTTGGCACTTTTATTAATATTTTTTTATTAGGGTATGACGTACAGTTTTCATCTTGGTTATTTAAAATGTTGATTCCAAGTCCAACATTCGGACTTAAGATAATATTTTTAATTATAGGAATTATTGTTATGTGTTTTGGATGTTCCTTATATTTTACTGGAGATTTGGGAGTATCTACCTACGATGCAGTAGCTCTTATTTTATCAGAAAAGAAAGTAGCACGTTTTCAGTTTTGCAGAATTGGATCCGATTTCATTTGTACAATATTAGGCTATTCACTTGGTGCTACCGCAGGAATAGGAACAATTGTTACCGCTTTTTTTATGGGTCCAATTATCACAGTATTTAATAGTAAAGTATCAATTCCATTTCGATATGGAAAATCAGTGGATAATATAGATTCTGTTGAGATGCTAAAATAGTAAGTAATGTAAAATTAGATTTTGCCTCAACAAATGAGCAGAAGAATGGATTATAATATAAAGGTAGGATATCCCTTTACTTATTTTATTAAATTTTCAACTCATGAGCTGAAACCTATATTCTGTGAAAGATGTTTTTTGAAAAATGAACAAAATCTAAGGAGAAGGATAATAATGAAACCAATATGTAAAAAAGAATACCTTGAATTGAAACCGCCCGGATTTGGTGATACAGTGGCTGATAAGGATAGAATTTTGCAGGCATTAAAACCTAAATATGGAGATGTATATATTTCTATGTCTACATTAAAGTTTTATTACAAGCTGTTAAGAAATTTTGACTGGGAACTAACTGTCACAATGGTTCACAATAGTTATTCTTGGGAAATTATTATAATAGAACGAGGAAATACTACAGATAAGAATTTTGCCTATGCAGCCGATCTTGGAAGTACAACTGTTATTATGCAACTAGTTGATCTGAATTCTGGGAATATACTAGGTGAAGAAAGCATAGTAAATCATCAGGCGACCTATGGCGCAGATATACTCAGCAGAATCTTTTATGTGAAGGATAATGATGATCATTTAAAAGAAATTCAGCAATGTACACTGAGTAATTTTATAGAACTTATGGACAAACTTTATTCCTTAACAGGAATTTCCCCAGCAGAATGTGGCGCTTTAATTATTGGTGGAAATACAACAATGATCCATTTCCTGTTTGGTATTGACCCATGGTTTATATTTTCTACACCATATACTCCTTCTTTCAACAGATGCGAATTTATTTCGGGGAGAGATATTGGACTGCCTTTTAACGGATTAGTTTATTGCTTTCCTTCTGTAGCTAATTATCTTGGGGGCGATATCATCAGCGGTTTACTAACTACTGATATTCATAAAAGAAGTGAATTGGCTTTGTACATGGATATTGGGACAAATGGTGAAATGATTTTGGGGAATAATGAAGTTATGATTGGGGTGGCAGGAGCTGCGGGACCAGCTCTTGAAGGAGGTATAAGCAAACAAGGGATGAGGGCTAGTGCTGGAGCTGTGGATTCGGTTAGAATCGTTAATAATGAGATGATCATTACTACTATACAGAATGAAAAACCAATAGGTATATGCGGTTCAGGAATTGTTGATCTTTTGGCTGAGATGCTTCTTGAAGGCTGGATTGATTACTCCGGTAGATTTGTTCCTGGCAAATCAGAGCGTATCGTTTTAAGAGAAGGAGAATATGCAGTAATATATGCATGGGAAAATGAGTCTGGTTCCAATGAAGAACTTTTGTTCAGCCAAACAGATATTTTAAACTTCATGGATACAAAAGCTGCAGCAAACACGATGGTAGCCTTTTTATTAGATGAACTAGGAATTGTACCTCAAGAGGTAAAGCGGATATATATGGCCGGAGCTTTTGGTACTTATATTAACCTGGAATCTGCAATTACTATTGGACTATATCCGGATCTACCTAGAGAGCGGTTCGTTCAAATTGGTAACGGTTCACTCAAAGGAGCTTGCATGCTTCTAAAAGATGAGGAAGAATTATTAGCAGTGGAAAGTATAGTTAAGAATATAAATTACCTGCAACTGGGAGAAGCAAAAGATTTTCTATCAAAAATGTATGCAGCTAAATTCTTACCACATACTGACTTTACATTATACCCGACTGTTATGGAAAATATAAAGCACAGGAGATGTAAAGAAGATTCAATAAGTAATGGATAACCTTTTTCTAAATACGTTGAAATGAGTTGAGAGTTCTCGGGGATTAATGATTGCATTTAATATTCAAAATTGGTTTAAACAAGCTGTTATGTCGTAACAAGTTCAGCATCATGAAATTAAAACACTAAAAGGATAAACTTTCTTTTATACCGGTATAAGCTATTTAAAAAATAATAACAGATTATTTTTTGAAATTTAACTTGCCAATTTTAAGTTTATCTATATATAATAACTAAATTAACCAAATTGAAAGTGAATAGTGGAATTATGGATTTAAAAAGCTTAGGGACAAAAGTTAGTTCAAAATGGAGGATATTGCTTATCGTATTTGTTCCTTTCATAATGATATTTGTATTAGCCATTATGTTATCGTCAAGATCAGTTGTTGCAAATAACGGTATGGCAGATTTATCAAACATTGATTTTAGTCATAATAAATTAGTTTCATTAGATGGGCAGTGGGAATTTTATTGGAATAAACTGCTGAGGGCTGAAGATTTTAATTTAGGACAAAGACAGAAAATAGATTCCTTCATGAAAGTCCCAGGAATCTGGTCTCATAATGCTGGTACACATTATACCAGTCAGGGGAAAGTCACATACAGGCTGTCGCTTTACTATCCGAAGGATTTGAAAGATCCTGCTCTTCGTATTCAAAATGTTGCCAATGCTTATAAGCTGTATGTAAATGGAGAACTGATGGCAGAGGTTGGAAGTTCATTGGATAATAAAGCAAAGTTCAAAAATGATGATAAAATAATTATTATTGACTTACCGAAGAATACGCAGAAGATAGAGCTGGTTTTTCAGGTAGGTAATTTGAATTGTGCCACAGGAGGACTTCGCATTGCCCCTGTGTTTGGGTCAAGGCAGGTATTGGAACATCAGAGAATGATTATGATAATGTTGCAGATGTTTTTCATTGGTGGTGTTTTAATATTTGGTATTCATTATTTTTCTCTGTTTCTTCTTCAGAAGGGAAACAGGACAGCACTGTTTTTCAGCATTATTTGTTTAACAACAGCTCTACGTTCTATGATATGGGGTGAAACTTCTCTGACTATACTCTTCCCCAGTTCACCCTTGGATATGAGAATATATATAAACTATTTAACAGGATATAATTATGTTGCTATTTTAATTATGTTTGTTTATAGCCTATATCCTTTGGAATTTAATAAAAAAGTAATGGGCTTAATACTGCTTCCTAGCCTTATTTTTGATGTATTTCTTCTGACTACGAACCCTGAGTTTATGACATTTTATACGAATTACTTATATATTCTTTTAATTTTGCAAATGATTTATATTATGGGCGCATTGATGAAATCTGTACTTAGAAAGAGAGACAATGCAGTTTTAATGTTTATTGCCATATGTGTTTTGATTTGGGCAATTTATGTAGATATAATCGACTTTGTATTGATTGGAAGCATCTCTTTGTCTTACATGACTTTATTAGGGAATTTTGCTGTTATTTTGGCGATGTCCCATATCCAGGCGAAACAGCAGGCTAGGAACCACGAAAAGCTTATTCTGTATAATGAAAAATTATTGGAGGCAGACAAGCTGAAGGATCAAATAATGGCGACAGAGATGTCGTTTTTGCAAGCTCAGATTAAGCCTCATTTTTTATACAATGCGCTTAGCGCAATTGCCAACGTCTGTGAAAAGGATGGGAAGCAGGCTAGTAAACTAATTATTGATTTAGCTTTTTATTTAAGAGGGAGTCTGGAATTTAACAATCTTGATAAAATGGTATCTGTAGAAAAAGAGTTGCAGTTTGTTGATACTTATTTCCATATCGAACAAGCACGGTTTGGACAGAAAATACAGTTGAATAAAGAGATTGAAATACCTCTTGACGTTCAAATGCCGATTCTTATACTCCAGCCCTTGGTGGAAAATGCTGTTAGGCATGGTATTTCAAAAAAATTTGAAGGCGGCACTGTAACTGTGAGGATGATTCAGAAAGACGGAAATGTTTATATTGAAATCGAAGATGATGGGGTCGGCATCAATAGTGACAAATTAGCAATGATATTATGTGAACAGGATAATGTCCAGGGAGTTGGGCTTCTTAATATACACAATAGACTTCTCAAGCTATATGGAATAGGTCTTGAAATAAGCAGTGAGCCAGGACATACCAGTGTAAAATTATTGATAACGGAAGGTGTATTATAATGAAAATTGCGGCAGTTGATGATGAAGTACATGTATTGGAAAGATTTGAAAGAATGGTTTCTGGTATAATGGAACTCGATTTATGTGGTTTATTTGAAACAGGCGAACAGCTACTCAACTATTTAAAAAAGAATTCGCTTGATGCTGTTTTTTTAGATATCGAAATGCCTAGTGTTAATGGTCTTCACTTATCAGAGCAAATACAAAACCTGAATGAAAATATAGAGATAATTTTTGTCACCGCCTTTAATCAATATGCAGTTGAAGCCTTTGAATTGCAGGCTTTGGACTACATTCTAAAACCTATGACAGAAGAAAGACTGGCAAAATCAATAAATCGTTTGCTGAAAACTCGCAAGAACAGCAAGCTGTCAGAGAATATATTTATACAATGTTTAGGCGAATTTGAGGTGTTTTTAAACGGAGAAGCAATGACATGGAAAAACTCTAAGGCAAAGGAATTATTGGCATTTTTAGTACATAAAAATGGGGTGCCGATAGGTTGGGAAAAGATAGTTGATGCAATTTGGCCGGACTTTAATTCCGAAAAAGCTCAAACAAATTTTCATGCAACTACCTATTTGCTGAGGAAAAGATTATCAGAAGCCGGAATATCTCATATTCTTGAATGCGTACGTGGCAATTACAGAATAGTTACAGATAAAGTAAACTGTGATATTTATCAGCTTGAAGAGACCCTCAAAAATAATAAGATGAAAAGTAAAAATGACCTTAGATTGATTGAACAGATGGTACATAAAGGGTATATGGAGGCCAACGGATATAGCTGGGCCTACCCGAAAGCTGCTGAGCTTGATATTTTGTGCAAAAGCTCCATCAAGTGATTCTTAGACTCAGGTGGAGTTTGCTTAAGAGGAATACCTCTCTCCATCTGAATTTTAGAAGAACTTATCCAGGGGCGTACTAGCCGTTATCTCTCACCTGCAGAGGATGGGAGTGTTACGGATGGTAGCCATCGGATAAAAAGACAGAAAAAATAAAAAAAATTTCGATAATATGTAAAAAAAGGCGAAAAGCGTTGAAATATAAGTCTTTAAGAGAAGTGCCATATAAGAGAAATCCCTCCTATATGGCACTTTTGATTTAGGGTTTATTTAGGGTAATTGTTTTAATATTAAAAAAAGCTGTTAATGGAGGTGAAGTTATGCATGAAATATATTATTGCCGATCCGAATATGAAAAATGGCATTGAACTAAAAAAAATACTGGATAGCTATGAAATATTGGAGTTTCAAGGAATTTATACAACCTTTAGTGCGGCGGAAAACTATAGCCTTGAGCATCCCAATGACATTGCGTTTATCTGGCTTGGAAAGGCAGAGTTGAATGCTTTTAGGCTTGCTACTGTAATTCGAGAGTGTAATCATCTTTCAAAAATTATTTTCATTAGCAGCCAAAAAGAAAATGCGGTAGAGGCCTTTGAGTATGAGGCCGACGGCTTTTTATTGATACCTTTCGATAAAAAGAAAATTGAGCAGCTTTTAAAGTAATGCCAACCGACTATGCGATTAATTCGTTCTAGCACAATGTAATGATAGACTATTTTATGAGGCTGAAGGGGAAAGAACAGTTGAAAAAGCACTATGCAGGAGTTGAGCCTCGAGTTCTCATGTTGTTTAAATTTCTGTAATCAAACGAAAAACATTTATTTTAGAGAGGTGAGTTATTATGAAAAAATGTGTTTTAAGCGGATTTACGGTGTTTACTTTTTTGATATTATTAACGTTTAACGGATTGGCTTTACCAGTTAAGGCAGCGAGCACGCTGACACTTTCAGATATCAATTGCTATAATGATGGAAACATGAGTGTAACATCATCGACTGATCCATCCACGATTCATGGTTTGATGCAGGCAATTCAGTTTGCAAATGCAAGTAGTGCGGGAAGTACTTTTGTGTTCAATATTACTGCGGATATTACAAACATATCGGCACAGTTACCAACAATCAATCAGAGCGTTACCATAACTGGTAATGGACATACTATTTCAGTACAAACTCCTGGATTTAATTCGGATGGTACTTACTCAACAAATCCGTCAAATTTCAATTTGTTTACTATAAATGGACAAGGAACCAACATAACAACGGTTGAAGTTGACAGTTGTACTTTAATGGGAGGCGCAGCTGCATTTGCCGGTGCGGCTATTTCTAACACAAATGCCACCTTAAAGCTTAACGACGATACAATCACTCGTTCAGGTTCTGCCAGCTATGCTGCAGGCGGAATTTATAATGAATATACAGGTATTGCATATTTTGAACGTTGCAACCTTAATCGTAACGGTGGGCAATACGGCGGTGGATTTCTCAATAAGGGAAAAATGTTTATCGACTGTTCTTCATTTAGTGAAAACAGAAGTCTTGGCACAGGAGCCTACGGTGGTGGAGCCGGTGAGAATAGCTGTAAAAGACAGACAGACGGTAGTTATACTGCTGCATATTTATACGTAAACAACTCCACTTTTGCAAACAATTCTTCTACTGAACTTGGAAGTGCCATTAACAACTTTAGCGGAACTTTGTATGTTCTAAATAGCACATTTTCTGGAAATCTAACATATTGGTCATCCAACGGAGCAAATGGTGTTGTCATTTCAAGTCGTCAAAATCAGAATACCACTATTGAATCTAAAACTACAATCGTAAACTCTGTAGTTTTAGACAACTATACCACAGCATCCACTAGTTCATATGCGCTTGGTAACTTTACTAACGCTCTTGTTTATACATCATCTAGCATCGCGCAGAATTTGACATTGATAAACTCTTTGTCGCAAACGACAAACATTGGAACTGTTACAAACTGTACTCAATATAATAATGGTAATGCTGATACAAGTGTAAGCACGGGTACATTCGCTGCAGGCGGTGCAGACACCAAATTCTTAAGCCCAAGTGGTCAGCTATCAGGAACAGGTTCTTATTGGCAGCCATTCTTGGTTAATCATACATCTCTTGATAATTCTTCTACTAAACTGTCAGCAGTATTGCTGGATAATAGCACAAGCAGTGCTGCCATCTCCGTCATACCTTGTACAACGGCATTTTATCCTGATAATACAAATCCAGTTGTTGCCTATAAGGACGGAAGTGGAAATTGGCAATATCTGCTTGGAAATGCAAATGCAGACAACTATATTGTTAATAAAGACCAATTCGGTTATGACCGCACTAACAGCAGCCAATATGAAAATGCAGTCGGTGCAACCATTGTAGAAACAAGCAATCTTTATAGATTGCGCACAGTTGCGGCCACTGGAGGTTCAGTCAATGGTGCAACTATTTACGGAGATAACTATACACAAGGCACATTAGTTTCTATTAGTGCCATACCACAAGTAGGGTATAAGTTTACTGGTTGGAATGCAACAGGTACAACATTTGCCAATCCGACTGATCCTTCACAGAGTATAACCATGAATGCTAATATTGACGTTACACCGAGTTTTAGTAATTCTTATGTTATTTATAATGCAAATGGTGGCAGTGGAACAATGATGAACACTTCTCCAACTGAAGCTGTTTCGATCAATTCATTCAGTGATACATATGCTTTCAATAGTTGGAATACAAAGGCTGATGGAACAGGTACTAGGGTCACTCCAGGGACGATAGCAACAAGTATAAGCGGTTATAACGGTACATCTGATTTAACACTTTATGCAATTTGGAATGCTCCACCAGCTATCTCTGGAGTAACTCCTGGAAACGCAAGCATACATGCAGGTGAAAGCACTGATTTTCAGGTATCTGGAACCAAAGTCAGAAATGGTACACTTACATACAAATGGTATGCCAAAGGATCCCCTGATACACAAATTACCAACGGAAACATTGTGCTGCAATCATCCACCATTTATAGCACATCACCAGACGGTTCAATATTACATATTAATCCGATGGATACAACATTAAACGGTGCACAATACTATGCAGTCGTTACCGAAACGGAAAATGGGATTTCGATAGACAGCGCAAGTAGTGCTGTCGGAACCTTGACGGTAACTCAATCAATAGTACCAGATGCACCAACAAGTGCAACGGCAACAGCAGGAGATGCAAGTGCTACAGTAACATGGACAGCCCCAGTAAATAACGGAGGAAGTCCAATAACAGATTACTTAGTAGAAGTCTATAATGGAGCAAGTTTAGTAAATACAGTGGATACGAATTCAACAACAACATCAGCAGCAATAACAGGACTTACTAATGGAACAGCATATACCTTTGATGTTAAAGCAGTAAATGGTGTTGGCAATAGCGCAGCATCAAATACAACAAATGTAGTAACACCATCAGCAATAAATACAGCACCAGATGCACCAACAAGTGCAGCGGCAACAGCGGGAGATACTACTGCTACAGTGACATGGACAGCCCCAGTAAATAACGGAGGAAGTCCAATAACAGATTATTTAGTAGAAGTCTATAATGGAGCAAGTTTAGTAAATACAGTGGATACGAATTCAACAACAACATCAGCAGCAATAACAGGACTTACTAATGGAACAGCATATACCTTTGATGTTAAAGCAGTGAATATTATTGGCAATAGCGCAGCATCAAATGCAACAAGTGCAGTAACACCAACAGCTCAGTCAAGCGGAGGTTCTGGAGGGGCATCAGGCGGATCTACTGGAGGTAGCTCATCATCACCTAGCACTATTAGTGGAGAAGTAATAGATGGTGATAATGGTAGTAAGGTTTCAAATATAACTGCTACAGTAGCAACTGATAATAATGGCAATAGTACAGTTTCTATGAATGCAACTGAGGCTGTGCTTCTAAAACAATCTAATGGAACTATAAGCCAATTAGGGGATAGTTCAAAAATTTCTATTACAACAGAAACAGGCGCTGTTGTTGCAATTTCAGCTAATGGTACAATTCAAGTGCAAAATTTAGTTAAAGGAACAGACTATAATTTTAATATTACTTATGATTTTGGAAATGGGCAAAAAATAAATATAGGTAAAATGGAAATAAAAGTTGATAGCGCTGGAAATGTAAGTTTAACCTCTGCACTAATAGACCCATATGGAATTATTACAGATGCAGCTACGGGAAAAGTTATAGAGGGAGCTCAAGTAACTTTATATTATGCAAATACTGAAAGAAACAAAGCAAATGGAAAAACTCCAGATACTATAGTACAACTTCCTGGTATAGATGGATTTAAACCTAATAATAATAAAAACCCTCAGTTAAGTGATGCTAATGGAGCATATGGATTTATGGTATTTCCAACTTCGGATTATTATATTGTGGCAACTAAAGAGGGATATTGTGAGTATACAAGTTCTACAATTCATGTGGAAAAAGATATTGTAAAATGGGATTTTAAAATGAATGAAATAAGCGCAGATATAAATCCAAACGCAGGAAAATTTGATAAGAATATTTCAAGTCAGACAGATGTAAGTACTACAATGACTTTAAATGGATTTAATTTAGTTAGTATTACAAATGGAAGCAGTACTTTAATAAATGAAGCAGATTATACAGTAAATAATAATGTGGTAACAATTAAAAAGAGCTATTTAGCAAAACAGAATGTAGGAACAACAACTTTAACCTTTAACTTTAGTGGAGGTAGTGCAAAAACTTTGGCAATAACAGTAATTGATACAACTCCACAGAATTCAACTATAAATCCAAACACAGCAGAATTTGATAGATATACGCTTAAGCAAGCGGACATAAGTACTACAATGACTTTAAATGGAAATAATTTAGTTAGCATTACAACTGGAACAAGCATTTTAGTAAAGGACACAGACTACACGGTAAGTAATGATGTAGTAACAATTAAAAAGGGTTATTTAGCAAAGCAAAGTTTAGGATCAATAACTTTAACTTTCAACTTTAGTGCAGGAGCAGTACAGAGTTTAGTAATAACAATAAAGGATTCAACACCATCCTCTAGCGGTGGATCAGGTGGAGGCGGCGGTGGTGGCGCTGCAGCACCAATAACACCATCACCTGCGAAAACAGCAATAGAAAGATTATCAGGACAGGATAGAGTGGATACAGCTCTTGCAATAGCAAAAGCAACTTATACAGGAAAGGTTTCAAAAGTTATACTTGTATCTTCAGAAAATTATCCAGATGCATTAGCTGGAAGTGTGCTAGCATATAAACTTAATGCTCCTATATTACTGGTTGGAAGTGATGAAGCAGATCAAGATAAGATATTATCTTATTTAAAAGATAATATGGATCTTGCAGGAACAGTATATATTCTTGGAGGAACTGGTGTAGTAAGCAAAGATATGGAAGCAAAAGTAAGTGTAAGTGGTTTTAAAAATATTATTAGACTAGGTGGAGCAGATAGATTTGAAACCGCAGCAAAAATTTCTGATACAATTGGAGTAAAGGAAGGAACGCCAATAGTAATTGTATCAGGGGAAAATTATCCAGATGCATTATCAATAAGCAGCATTGCTGCAGTAAAGCAATATCCTATAATCATGGTAAATAAAAATGAAATTCCAGAAGTAGAAAAGAAAGAGATTTCATTAATAAAACCAGGTAAAGTATATATTATAGGAGCAGAGGGAGCTGTAAGTTCAGCAGTTGAAGATCAGGTTTCCCAAACAGCAGCAATAGATAAGACAAATATCGTGAGACTAGGTGGAGCAGACAGGTTTGAAACTTCACTTAAAATAATACAATATTTTGACTTATCAGGAAGTGCAGCTTGCGTAACATCAGGAAATAACTTTCCAGATGCAGTAGCAGGAAGCGTCTATGCAGCAAAAAATGAAGCACCTATGATGCTTGTAGACAATAATCTTAGTGAAGCACAAAAATCATATTTAAAAAATGCTAACTTAAAAGCAGTTACTATTTTTGGAGGAACAGGAGTTGTAAGTAAAGAAATAGAAGATGAACTTACACAAGTTTTAAAATAAAGAGGGATAAAAAAGCAGAACAAGTTTGTTTGATCTGCTTTTTTACTCCATTGAGATGTCTTGCTATTCACAATAACTATAAGGGAAATGTAAAATAAATATTACTTAGAGGTTGATTTTAAGTAGAAATTCTGTAAAATTTGGGAGTATTGAAAACCAAAACCTTATTAGAATACCGCTAAATTGAAGCAATATTTAAGAAATCAGACAGTGAAGTCTTCGGTGGTTATGATGATGTACTTTCTGTTTGGATTTGTTATAGAATTATTCATGGTGAACTGTACCACAAGTAGCGTATAACCTTCTTAGGTTTATTTTTGAAATAAATGAAGAATCTTCAACAAGTGAGGATTCTTCATTTTCGCTTTTAAGGAAGTGTTTATGATAAAACAACACAGTTTCTTCCTTGAACTTTTCCTTCATATAATGCTTTGTCCGCTTTTTTTATTGTATCATCAAGCATTTCATAATCTTCATTAACAGTTACCCCAAAGGTCAATGTAATTGATACTTGAATTCCATTATACTCGATAATTTCTTCTTCACTAATTTTCCTGATTTTATCCGCCAGTATGCGGGCATCCTCGAGTTCTGTTTCTGGAAGCAAGATAAGAAATTCCTCCCCTCCCCACCTGGATACAAAACCATGTTCTCGAACCGCATCCTGTAAGTTTTGGGCTACTGCTTTCAGCACTCGATCTCCACAGTCATGTCAGAAGCTATCATTTACCTTTTTAAAATAATCTATATCTGCAATGATAAGTGAAAACTTCTTTTTAGTTTTTTTATAATTTATAAGCTCATTTTCAAGTCTTTCTATAATATATCTCCGGTTGTATAGCCCAGTTAATGAATCCGTTTTTGAAATCAACTCCAATCTTTCCATGTTACATTGAATGGAAACTATTTGGGATGCTGAAAATATCCCCACAAATACAAGTACATATCCGAGGATTATGAATAATAAAAACAATATCATATCATATATAGAATTAAAATTTCTTGAATGTGCAATGTGTGTGGGTGTGGTAAAGTTAGTAATTAACTTCATCAGGACATTATCTTATAAATATCTAAAGTCTTCACCATGGGACTTTTTAATTGGTAAGCTTTATAAAATCCCTTCATCAGAGATGAATGCTTTTTCTCTTTGTCATCAACTTTTGTTTTCAGCCACCATGCTGCAGAATATTTAGATTACAACTGAAATATTGTGATATAATAATATAATATAAATTTAGAGGTATTTAGATTCAGTGAAAGAAGGATGATGCTATGTTTAAAGAGTTCAAAGAGTTTGCAGTAAAGGGAAATGTAGTGGATTTAGCTGTTGGTGTTGTTATAGGTGGTGCTTTTGGAAAAATAGTTACATCTTTGGTGAATGATATTATTATGCCAATATTAAGTGCCTTAACAGGTGGAATTAATTTTACATATTTAAAGTTTGTAATTAAGGAAGCACACGGGGATGTACCCGCAGTTACTTTCAATTATGGAAATTTTATTCAAAATATTATTGATTTTTTAATTATTTCATTTTCTATTTTCTTGTTTGTAAAATTAATAAATAAATTTAAGAGAGAAAAGAAAGTTGAAGCTGTTACAGAAGAAGTTAAACCATCTGAAGAGGTTTTATTGCTTCAAGAAATCAGAGATTTATTAAAGAATAAGGAAGTTTAACAAAAAGTAATATTCTAGGATTAAAGCTGTATAATAAGCTAAAAAGCAAGCAATAAGCATTTTGATATCTTTCTGGGTAAATAAATTGTTTTTTAGGTGAATTTCTATTAATGCATAAGGAGATCTCCAGATGATGGGAAGGCTCCTTCTTTTATTTTGTTAGCTCCAGCATCGTTAATATTTGTATGTTGTATCTTTTTCTTCATATATTTCCGTGATATTACGGAGAATTATATATATGGAGAAACAAAATTATTAGAATTTGTAGTATAATGTTTGTTAGAATATAAAGGGAGAGTAATGATGGTAATGTGAAGTTGCCAAAAGAATAATTAATTTTGCTTTATAGTTTAGAGTAATTAATATTGAAAAAAAGCGCTGATGTGTTTTCTAGGGTGAAGGATATGAAAACTGAAGTGTACAAACTAATATAATAACGGAAGAGGAAGATAAAGAGATGACAATGGAATTAGAAAAATACTACAATAAATTTTGTGAGGACAAAAGATTAACGAGAAAATATGGACAAGTTGAATATATGACTTCCATGAAGTATATTCATGAGTATTTAGAAAATAATAAGGACGCAAAAATCTTAGATGTCGGTGCTGGGACAGGCAGATATTCTGTACAATTAGCAAATGAAGGATATGATGTTACTGCAATCGAACTTGTAAAGCACAATTTAGGTATTTTAAAGTCAAAAGGAAGTACAGTAAAAGCAATGCAGGGAACGGCATTAAATTTATCAAGATTTTCAGAAAATACTTTTGACATGACATTGGTGTTTGGCCCAATGTACCACCTATATAAATTTGAGGATAAAGTAAGGGCACTGCAGGAGGCGAAAAGAGTAACGAAAGCTAACGGTGTTATTTTAGTAGCATATTGTATGAATGAATATAGTGTAATAACGTATGGTTTTAAGGAAAATAATATTCGTGCATGCATTGATAATGGGAAACTTAGCGGTGATTTTCATGTTATATCGGAGCCAGAAGATTTATATGATTATGTAAGGGTTGAAGATATTGATAAGTTAAATGAGGAAGCAGGACTGCAAAGGATAAAATTAATTGCAGCAGATGGACCAGCTAATTATATGCGACCTGTTTTGAATGCTATGGATGATGAGACATTTCAAATTTTTCTTGATTATCATTTTTCTACCTGTGAAAGACCGGATTTATTAGGAGCAAGTGCACATACATTAGATATCCTGAGAAAGAAATAAGAAAGATAGGGCAATCATAAGGTATATTTTGAAAATAGCAATAAGCTATAAAATGTAAATAGTGCTAAACACATATAAAAGGGGGGATTGGTAATGGGGAAAGTTTTAAAGGAAAGAAAAGATATAGATCAATCACTTACTTGGGATTTGTCTGCTATCTATGCCACAGACGAAAAATTTCAATCAGCTGTAAAAGAGATGAAAGAGCTTGCTTTAAAGATGGAAAAAGATTATAAAGGTAAATTGAATGCAGCAGGCAAGATTAATGAATGTCTAGATGAACTAAGAAAGTTATATCAATTTAGGGACCTAACCGGTTCTTATGTAGAACTTTTAGTTGCAGTAGATTACGCAAATAATGAAAACCAAGATAAATATTCGAAAATTACCAATATAATATCTGACATTGACAGCAGATTAAGCTTTATAAAAAGTGAAATTATTCAAGGGCATGATGAAATTTTAGAGGCTGCAATAAATATGTCCAAAGAAAATAGTAATTATTTAAAGGATATAAAAAGAGAAAAGGCACATGCACTTCATCCAGAAGCAGAGAGAGTATTAGCTGCTTTATCTGGAGCCTTGGAGGCACCTTATCAAGTTTATGAACAAGCTAAGCATGCTGATATGGATTTTAAAAGCTTTACTGTGAATGGAATAGAATATCCTCTTGGTTATGCACTTTTTGAAAATGAATATGAATATGAAAATGATACAAAGGTGCGCAGAGCTGCTTTTAAAGCATTTTCGGATAAATTAAGGGAATATCAATATACTACAGCTGCAGCTTATCAGGTTCAAGTGCAGAAAGAAAAAAATATGGCTACTTTAAGAGGCTTTGACTCAGTTATAGACAGCTTATTGTTTCCTCAAAAGGTTGATAGCAAGCTTTATAACAGACAGATAGATCTTATAACAGAGAAACTTGCGCTGCATATGAGAAAGTATGCAAAACTTTTAAAGAAAGTACACAAACTTGATGAAATGACTTTTGCAGACTTGAAGATTGCAGTAGATCCAGAATATGATCCAAATGTAACTATAGAACAATCTAAAAAATATATTGAAGGTGCCCTAGCTGTATTAGGTGATGATTACTTAGAAATGGTGAAAAAAGCTTATAATGAAAGATGGATTGACTTTGCACAAAATAAGGGGAAATCCACAGGAGGATTCTGTGCAAGTCCTTATGGAAGTCATTCCTTCATATTGCTATCATGGAGTGAAAAGATGGCAGAGGTATTTACCTTAGCTCATGAGCTTGGACATGCAGGTCACTTTAAACTATGTAATGAAAGTCAAAATATATTTGATGTAAATGTTTCTACATATTTTGTAGAAGCACCATCCACCATGAATGAGCTTCTTATGGCAAATTACCTTTTAAAGATTAATGAGGATAAAAGGTTTAGAAGATGGGTTTTATCTTCAATGATTGGCCATACTTATTATCATAATTTTATAACTCACCTTTTGGAAGCGGCTTATCAAAGAGAAGTATACAGAATAATTGATGAAGGGGGGAGCGTTCAGGCTTCAACTCTTAGTAAAATAAAGAAAGAAGTACTTGAAAAATTCTGGGGAGAAGACGTAAAGATAATTGACGGAGCAGAGCTAACCTGGATGAGGCAGCCTCATTATTATATGGGACTTTATTCTTACACTTATAGTGCAGGACTTACTATAGCAACAGAAGTTAGCAAGAGAATATTAAAAGAAGGGCAGAGGGCAATAGATGATTGGAGGGCAGTACTTAGAGCAGGTTCAACTAAGACGCCAGTAGAACTTGCCCAAATGGCAGGAGTAGACATAACTACAGATAAGCCACTTTTTGATACTATTGAGCACATTGGTAGCATAATTGATGAGATAGTTAAGCTTACTGAAGAAATTGAAGCGTAACTTTTTGTTTGATGGTAACTTGAAATTAAGTAAATTCAGTTTTTAGTCATAATTAAAATGGTGCTGAAATATTGCTCAAGTGCATTTAAGAGTGAATTTAGTAAAGCAGATCTATTATTAAGTAAAGGACAAGTAATTTTAAGACATTTGGTGATATTGAAGGAAAGGAGTTAGCTGTTTTTACCAGCCTAACTCCTTTTTTTAAATTTCAAATTTATTTATAGACTTTTTTAATTCATCAGCTAGATTCTTTAATTGTTGGGTATTAGATAGAATATGCTCAATATTTGCTAATTGTTCTTCGGTCGCTGCAGCAACTTGTTGTGAAGCAGCAGAATTTTCTTCAGTTGAGGCTGAAAGGTTTTCTAGTATTTCAATCATTTTATTTTTTTCTTTGTCCATTTCGGTACTGCTATCTTTAATATTTTTAACATTATCAACTATTTTATCTATAGACATAGATATTTTATTGAAAATATCTTCTGTACTCTTTACGGCTTCTTCTTGTTCTCTAGCAATTATTTTCCCTTTATCTATTGCTTGTACAGCTATTTTAGATTTGTTCTGTATTCCATCTATCAATTCTTTTACTTTGGCAGCAGCTTGCGATGATTCAGAGGCTAATTTTCTAACCTCTTCAGCAACTACCGCAAAACCTCTGCCCTGCTCGCCAGCCCTGGCAGCTTCAATGGCGGCATTTAAAGCTAATAAATTGGTTTGAGTAGATATCTCACTGATAGCTTCCGTAATAGAACCTATTTCCACTGAAATTTCATCAACTTCATATATTATTTCGCTTGCTTTTACTGTTGAATTGATATTATCTTTTGACTTTTCAATAAGCATCCTAACTACATTTAGACCTTCATGTCCAAAGGTATTTGCTTCCTCAGCAGTGCTGCTTGATTGAAGCGCAAGGTCTGTAACTAAATCTATCTTATCAGATAAGTTTTTAATTCTAGTTACTCCTTCTTCAGTATCTTTAGCTTGTTCACTTGAACCTTTTGCGATACCATCTATTGAAAGAGCTACTTCATTTGTAGATGAGGTATTCTCTGCTACTATTTTATCTAACACTTTCGTGGAATCGACTACAACATTTGTAGATTGCTTAATGGAGTTTATTAGTTCTCCTATATTTTGAACCATTATTGTAAAAGATTCTTTAAGCTTTCCGGTCTCATCCTTGTTTTTTATATTTAATTCAGGCGTATTAAAGTTTCCTAAAGCAACAATATCAACAGCTTCGCTTATTTTACGTATAGGATACGCTATATGGTGTGAAAAGGCTAATATTATTAAACCGCCAATGATCATAAGTGATATTAATACAATAATCATTATTTTAAGAATTTCATTTGAACCTTTATCAAAATCTGACATATATGTTCCAGCACTAACTACCCATTTCCAATTGGGATCAACCTTTTGATAAGTGACTTTTTGTGCGATTGTATTTGAATTAGGAATTGTCCACCAATAGTTGAGATATCCTCCTCCATTATTTCCAATTTTAATTTGTTCCTGAACCAAATAAGAACCATTTTTTTTATCCTTAACATCCCATACGCTTTGTCCCTCCAAAGATGGATGTACAGCCTCATGTCCATCTTGGGTGTAAGCTAGCATATAACCGTTTGCACCTAGATTAATGTTTTTATTTATAGGTCTAGTACCATCTGATTTCTTTTTACCTAACATATATTCTCTGACATTTTCCTGTGCTGCATCAAGTGTAAGCTTCCCAGCATCAACTAGTTTCTGATTTGCATCAATTTGTTGCAATGTCATTTCAACGCTATTTTTGAGGAGAATCTTTCCGCTATCAGCTAGGTGCTGCTTGCTGACGTTATAGCTTATAAGTCCTAATATCAGAATTGGTACAATCAGTAATAAAGAAGAGATTAAGACGAGTTTTGTTTTAATGGTAAAATTCACTGATTCTATTTTGGATTTTTTCATAAGTATAACCTCCATTTGTGCATTTAATCTATGCTATATATTAATTATCGGTTACTTTCATAAAGTTTCTACTATTAATTCTTAATAAGATACATTCTATTAGCACTAATTTTAGTCAAATTGCTTATTTAATATTTTTTCAATAAATATTTTTGTTAGTTTAACATCAAATTGACTTCCAGCATTTTTTTTTAGTTCTTCTATAGCAACTTCTTCTGGTAAAGCATTACGATAACTTCTTTCACTGACCATAGCATCGTATGTGTCAGCTATTGCAATAATTCTTGATTGAAGTGGTATATTTTCTCCTTTTAAACCTTTAGGATATCCTTTTCCATCGTATCTTTCGTGGTGGGCCAACACATATCCTGCCATTTCTGACAAATCATTTACTGTGCTAAGAATTCTATACCCTATTTCTGGGTGGCGTTTTATTTCTTCCCATTCTTCATCTGTTAATTTTCCAGGCTTATTAAGTATAGTCTCTTCCACAGCTACTTTTCCTATATCATGTAGTAATCCAACAGTTTTAAGTTCCTTAATCTCATCTTCAGGTAAACCAAGAGCTACACCCATACTTTCGCATAATTTGGAAACTCTATGAGAATGTTGTTCTTCTCTTTTATTTTTTTCATGAAGTGTAGAAATTATAGTGTTTATAGTTTTTCCTCTTATACTTGGGCCTTCAAATAATTTTTTCTTATACATATAATCTTCGGCTTTTTTTAAGACATCTTGAATTTTCTCTTCTTTATTGGACATGGTTTGATATCCAAAGGAAATAGATATATCAATAGTACCAACTTTTCCTGCTGATGCTAAAGCTTTAATATTCTTAAGGATTTGTTCTGTTCTGCTCATATTCGTATTAGGTAATAAAACCACAAATTCATCACCGGACAACCTAGCAATAATATCGTCTTTGCGAAATCCCTTTTTCATAATTTGTGCAACTTTTTTAAGTAACTCATCACCGGATGCATGTCCAAAAGAATCATTTATGAGCTTGAGACCGTTGACATCTGCCATAACAATAGTTAAAGGTAAAGCATTTTCTATGTCTAGTTGTATTAACTCTTCTTCAAAAAATCTTCTATTGTATAAACCTGTTAACTGGTCATGATAGCTTAAAAATCTTAATTTTTCTTTCATTTGTTTTTCAATAGTCATATTTTTAAATATAGCTAATATTAATAAGCCTCCAATGAGCATAAGTATTATTAATACAATAATCATTATTTTAAGTATCTGATTAGAACCTTTGTTAAAGTCTGACATGTAGGTTCCGGCACTAACCACCCACTTCCAATTAGGATCAACTTTTTGGTAAGTAATTTTTTGTGCAATTGTATTTGAATTGGGAAGTAGCCACCAGTAGGTGAGATATCCGCCTCCATTATTGCCGATTTTAATTTGATTTTGAACTATATAAGAGCCATCTTTTTTATCCTGAACATTCCATACATTGTTGCCCTCCAATAATGGGTGTACAGCTTCATGTCCATCCTGAGTGTATGCAAATAGATAACCATTTGTACCTAGGTTAATGTTTTTGTTTATAGGTCTAGTACCATCCGAATTTTTTTTGCCTAACATATATTCTCTAACATTTTCTTGCGCTGTATCAAGTGTAAGCTTTCCTTCAGCTACTAGTTTCTGATTTACATCAATTTCTTGCAAGGTCATTTCAACACCATTTTTAAGCAGCAGCTTTCCGCTAGTTTCAAGCTGTTGCTTACTAACTTTATAACTAATGAGCCCTAATATTAGAATCAGTAATAAGGCCGAGATTAGAATGAGTTCTATTTTAATTACAAAATTAATTGATTTTACTTTTGTTTTCTTCATTTTAACACCTAACTTATTCATCATTTAATCCAGGTTCAGTTAGTTCAGCTAAAACTTGATAAATTCTAAAACTTGGAAAACTAGAGTTTAATGCAACTACATATCCTGTAAGCCTTGATTCCCCAAGTAAAGCTAGATATGTTTTTGTCTTGTATTCTGTAAAATTTAACTCTTGTAGAATTTTTAACATATCAAGTTTCATAAATATCCTCCTCAAAAAGCTGTTATTTAGAAACAAGTATACCATTATGTGCTTAACAAAAACAATAGGAAAAACTATTATGAAATAATAAAGGCTGCTGCACTATATAGATAATTACACCAGCCTCTATTATTTAATATTCTGTTAGGTTAGTTAAAGATACTACTTGTGAATTTTCAGGTTGGTTAAGAGAATGTATTTTAGCAGTTTCTCTAAGGTCGTTTACACTTTCGATATAAACAGAAGCTCCATTATATGTTACATTAGCCATAATTGGTGAAGAAACAATTTCTTTTGCACGTACTGTATCCATAAGAATAACCTCCACTTATCATTTTTTAGACGATTATAGTTTTTGCAGCGAGCTAATAAAATATTCTTTAATGGCTTTCAAGAAATTTCATTCATATAATGTAATTGAATTAAAAAAAGAAATGACTAAATTTTAGTTGAAGTATTAGATGTAATGTTATAATTAAAATACAGACATGTTGGAATTTAATACTTACTCTAATAAAATTTTCTTAAAGATTTAGAAAATATACACAAATCTTTGATATTAAGATATAATTTGTACTATAAATTCAAAGAAACTGTTGTAATTCTATTTGATGAGATTGAGGGTGCAATTGAATTATTATATTGTGAGTATATAATTAGTATAAAATCACAGTATATCATTTGGCACATTTAGGTATTGTAAATAATAAAAGTAGGTGATGCAAATGAATTTTGCAGTTAAACAAAGACTAAAAGATATTATAAACATATATGGAGTTTCAATACTTAATGAACCAAAGAGAATTGAAGCAATATTAAAGGACTATTGTTATAAAAATAAAAAAGAGATATTTTTAATTATGTCTGCCATAAATGAAAATATTGTCGTGGAATTACAAAATGCTGAGCATGCTGTGATTCAATTAGGCATTGTAAATCGGTTAACAAAAAGATTATGTGATAATTTGGGTATTGCCGAAGATAATGCTAAATGGGGAGTTGAATCTTGGATATATGCTTTAGATTTAAAAAAAGAAGAAGTTCAAGAACTCGAGAATAAAGATAATATTATTTATGACAATAATTTTACATGCAGTATATTGGGAAAATCAGAAGAAATATGCTCTATTGCAATCAGCTCTAATAGCAAATATTTAGCTTATGGGGATATTAAAGGGGCGATACATATTTATGAATTATTATCTGGTAATGAAATCATAACCTTTAATCATCAAGAAGAAGTAGGATTTTTACAATTTAGTTCGGACAGTAGAATGTTACTTTCTGCAACTAATGATAAAGTTAAATATTATAAGAAGCTGTTTTCTGATGATGGTTATAATGTTATAATTACAGCTGATGACAAGAAAATTAGATTATGGGATGTGGTGCAGAAAAATGAATTTAACTTTTTAAGTGGATATGAATGTACAATAGCTGCAGCTAATGAGAAAATTCTAGTTTTACAAGGTGATTCTAGAGCAAAAGATAGCTATATTTTTAAGGATTATCTATATATTTTAGGATATTCAAATGTGGCTAAATTTAAGTTTAATTCCAGTCAGACTATTGAATCGGATAGAATTCATGAAATAGGTGGTTCAAAATTTGATGGTAGGTATATTTATAAAGAAGACTATAATTCTTCATCAAAGGAATTCAGTATAAAAATTAGAGGTTTTACGCTAGCTGAAGAAAAACAAGTAGATGGGATTAACTTTGAATATAAACCATATAAGAATAGATTAAGTAGTGATGGAAGGCTGCTGGCGACTGTTTTGGATGCAAATAATACTAATGTAATAAAAATCATTGATATTGATAAGAATGAAATCATAAAAACTATACATGATCAAATTGTGAGATTTATAGAATTTAGTAATAATAATAAAAGGCTTCATATTGTAGTGTGCAATAGAGACACTAGTGAATTGAAGTTTAAAGTAATACCTATATTTAATTAAGAATTATAAATTGGGAAGGTGATAATATATGTTTGATTCAATACCAGTTTTAGAAGGAAATATTGTTAAAAGAAGTTTGCAATTTTTTTGGATTGTAGACCACTCAGGTTCAATGACAGGACAAAAGATTGCAACTTTAAACCAAGCAATAAGGGAAGCAATACCGGAAGTGCAAAAAGCATTATCTACACATCCTGAGGTCCAAATTATGATGAGAGCAATTAAGTTTGCAGATAATGTAAGCTGGCATGTAGGTCCAGAGGCTGTTCCAATTGAAGAATTTGCATGGAATGAAATTGATGCAGGAGGTTGCACTGCAACTGCTAGTGCAATTAACTTGTTGTGTGATGAACTTGAAGTGGAAAAGATGAATAAAAGAGGATATCCTCCGATTTGTATTCTTTTATCCGATGGATATTCTACTGATTCAGATGAAGACTATGACGCAGCCATAAAAAGATTAGACAGTATGCCTTGGGGTAAAAAAGCAGTAAGGCTTGTAATAGCAATAGGCAATGAAAATGACTACGATGAGAGTGCGCTGCTGAAATTTGTAAACCATAAGGAAATTGGAGTTTTAAAGGCAGATAATCCAGGAAAGTTAACACAATATATTAAGTGGGCAAGCGTTGCAGCATCTATAGGAGCATCTCAGTCTAAAAGCAGTGGAGATCCAGATAAAATAGACGATTCAACAAATGTAATTTTAATTTCTCCAGAGGATATAGAGATATCATCAGCTGGCGATGTATTCTAGTAGAAGAATTCCTATGAATATGGAAAAAGAAAATTTGTTTTTCTCTAAAGAATTAAGTTACTTTGGATGTAGTGTTCAAGGAGCATCACATATAAGAGAAGGTAAGCACTGCCAAGATTCCTTTGAAATATATAGTGAATCTATAGATGAGGACAATAAAATGATAATTATGGCTGTAGCGGATGGACACGGAAGTGAAAATTATGATTTAAGCAAATATGGAGCAGAATTTGCAGTAAAAGCAGCTATAGAGGAATTAAAACTAATATATTATTTTAGCAGGGGTTCTAAAAGTCAGATATTAAAAAACTTTAAATCAGATTTTCCAACAAGTACATTGAAGCGGTGGAGAGAGGCGATTATATCCGACATTAAAATAAGAGAAGAAGAATTTTACAAAACAAACTTTAATAATTTAAAACAGATATATAAAAGATATGGAACAACTCTTATGGCAGTTCTTATAGTTCCTGAAGGAATATTTATGGCACAGCTTGGAGATGGGGACATGCTATTAGTTGAATCTAATGAAAGAACGGAATTTCCAATTCCTGCATCTGATGAGCTTATTGCTAATGAAACTTATTCTATGACTTCAACAGATTCAACACGATTGTGGAAATTTCAAATGTATTCTGCAGATGAACCAGTGCTTGTTATGTTGAGTACAGATGGACTTTCAAATAGTTTTGAAGATGATTTCTCTTTTACTAAATTTGGTATAAGTTTGCTTCGCAATATAAACCAATTTGGCATTGAAAAAGTTGCAAAAGAAGTCCCTGGTTTTCTTAATAGAGCATCTAAAAATGGAAGCGGAGATGACATCACTTTAGCTTTTGCAGTTGTAGATATATGTAAAGATGATATTGCCAAATAATTAATCAATGGAGGAAATGGGATGCTTAAAATTGGACAAAAGGTTATTTGTGAATTTTCTAAAGAACAGTTAATTGTTAAAAAGAAGTTAGGAGAAGGTGGACAGGGAATTGTATATCTTGTTGAGGGGAGAATGGGACGAAAAGCTCTTAAATGGTACTATACGGAGCAATCTACAGATGAACAAAAAAAGAGTATTAGGGAACTCGTAATAAAAGGAGCTCCTAAAGGTAAAGCAGGCAAAAGGTTTGTTTGGCCTATAGATTTGGTAACTACAGCTGCTACTTCTAATTTTGGATATTTAATGGATGTAATAGATACAAAAGATTTTGCAGAGCTAGGAGAAGTATGGGCACATTTAAAGCCAGTTCCAAACATGCATGCAAGATGTAGAATTTCTTATGAATTAGCAAATTCCTATAGACATTTACACTTGGAAGGGTATTGCTATAGGGACATATCAGCAGGAAATCTTATGTTTAATCCGATAACTGGTGAGGCTTTAATATGCGATAATGATAATATAGGCGTTAATAATCAATCAAACTGTCAAGTTTTTGGAACTATGGAATATATGGCGCCTGAAATTATAATGGGTGAAGCTAGGCCATCAACTCTTACAGATTTGTATTCCTTAGCAGTTTTACTATTTCAATTTTGGATATGGCATCATCCTATGCATGGAGAAGAAGAATATAGTATACGTTCATGGGATCTTCCGGCAAAGAAAAAAGTTTATGGAGAAAGTCCTGTATTTATATTTGACCCTGTTAATGTTAGAAATAGACTGCCTAAAGACCCGGAGTATGATACTCCAAGAAAATTTTGGAAACATTGTCCTGAGCCTCTGAAAAAATTATTCATAAGATCTTTTACGGAAGGGCTGCATAATCCAAACAGAAGAGTAACAGAAGGAGAATGGCAGGATGTATTTCTTGAGCTACAAGATTGTATAGTATCTTGTCCCAGTGACAGAGCAGAGAACTTCTGGTATGAAGATCTTAATAAAGTCTCATGCTGGTATTGCAAGAAGGATATAGAATCTCCTGTAATATTAGAGCTTATTACTTCTTGTGGAAAAAGAAATGTTGTAATAACAAAACATACAAAAGTATTGTTAAGGCATGTTGATCCTTATGCTGAAGAAGAAATGGGAATATCAGTTATAGGAGAAATGATTCAAAATCCAAATAATCCTTCTCTTTGGGGTTTAAAAAACACAACTCAAAAGCAGTGGAAGATAAGTTTGGCTGATGGGCAACTTAGAGAAGTGCCTCCTCAAAAGGCAGCACCTCTAGTTATTGGGACAACTATTGACTTTGGAAATGGAACTATGGGTCAATTTAAAAAATAGTAAGAGGTATTGTAAATTAATGCAGTTAAAGTTAAAATATTGAGAATGGATGATGTCTATGCCTGTAAATTCTTTTGAAAATTATCCGATGAGTTGGAAGCCAAAATTGACTGAGAGTAATAAACCGTTGTACTTGGAGATTGCAAAACTGTTGGAGATGGATATCAAAAGCGGTACACTACTTCCGGGAACCAAACTACCTCCACAAAGGGAGTTAGCTGACTACCTAGATATTAATGTAAGTACTGTTAAAAGAGCATTTAAGGTTTGTGAAGATAAAGGACTGCTTAGTGGAAGAGTTGGTAGTGGTACATTTGTAGCATATGGTGCATTAGCCAATACTTATCTTGCACCTAGCTATGATGTTCCACAGTTAATTGAAATGGGCTCAGTCTTTCCTGAAACTGTATCACATGAAGAAACAAACATTTTGATTAAGAAAATTCTTAATGAACCAAATTTAGGTAATCTATTTCAATATGGCAGACCAGAAGGAGTTTTGTGGCAAAAGGAAGCGGCTCTCAAACTCATCAGTAAAGCGGGATATGAAACAATGGCAGAACACCTTCTGCCAGCAGGTGGAGGCCAAAATGCCATTGCAGCAATTTTAGCAGGACTTTTCAAAACAGGGGATAGAATTGGAACAGATCCGCTCACTTACCCGGGTTTTATAACAGCTGCTAAAATGTTAGGAATTCAATTGGTACCTATTCGTCAGGAAAATAATGAAATGAGTAAAGAAGGGTTGGTCTACGCCTGGAAAAATGAAAAAATTAAAGGCATATACATTATGCCGGATTATCAAAATCCAACAACACATACAATGTCAAAGTCGTGTAGAAAAATGCTTGCGGATATTTCAAAGCAATTAAATCTTATTGTAATAGAGGATGGTATTCATAGTTTGTTGAATGAGCATCCACAAAAGGCAGTTGCAAGCTATGCACCAGAGCAGACCATATATATTGCCAGTTTTTCGAAAACAGTAGCTCCGGGGCTTCGTCTTGCTTATGTGGTGACACCTGAAAGATATAAAAGTGCATTGTCAAATGCTTTATATAATATAAATCTTACGTTGTCTCCATTTCTTGTTGAGCTGGCATCTCGTATGATAGCCTCAAGGGAGGCAGAAAAACTTATTGAAACACATCGTAGATTCAATAACCAGCGTAATAAGTTAATCAATAGATACCTCGATGGATATACTTTGTTTGGCCCTGATGAATGTATTTTTAGATGGCTCCTTCTTCCAGAGGCGTTTACTGGTGAGCAATTTGAAAAATTAGCCTATAATGCAGGAGTAAGTATTTACGCATCGGAACGTTTCGCAGTTGGAAATATAAAACCACCTAGTGCAGTAAGGTTAGCTGTTACAGCTCCATCTAGTGATGAAGAATTAAAAAAAGCACTTGAAATTCTAAGTGGAATATTATCAAATCCCTGATTATAGCATACACATAAAACAAAATTGAGTTGCACACAATTATAATATTGAGTGCAACTATTTTATTTGTTAACATATAATCAAATGATAATGACAGATGAAGTGTAAGCTAGTGTTTATATTTGAAAATTAGAGGAGGGAAATTAAATTATGAGACAGTATGTAGTGGATGCTTTTACTAACAAAGTATTTGGTGGAAATCCAGCAGCTGTTTGTGTGATGGACAAATGGATTGATGATGAAACTATGTTAAATATTGCTATGGAAAATAACTTATCTGAAACTGCCTTTGTAGTACAGGAAGGGGAAAATTACAAACTCAGATGGTTTACTCCTGGAGGTGAAGTAGATCTCTGCGGGCATGCGACTTTGGCTACGGCATATATAATAACAACATTCGTGGAACCAAGTTTAAAAGAGGTTCGTTTCAAAACTTTAAGTGGAATTTTGACAGTCAATAAAAATGGTGAATTTTTAGAAATGGACTTTCCAAAATATGATCTAGAAAAAGTGGAAGTAACTGATGCTATGGTTGAGGCAATTGGTGTACGTCCTATTGAGGCATGGATTGCTAGGGACCTCCTTTGCATATTAGAAGATGAAGAAGATGTTCGAAGCATGAATCCTGTTATGGAAAAAGTTAAAAAGCTTGATGGTCTGCTTTTGCAGGTTACAGCAAAAGGAAAAAACTTTGATTGTGTATCACGTTCATTTGCTCCTAAACTGAATGTTCCAGAGGATCCAGTTTGTGGCTCAGGCCACTGCCACATAGTTCCATTTTGGGCAAACAAGATAGGAAAGAATGATATTATTGCATATCAGGCTTCAAGAAGAGGCGGAACCTTGTATTGCAAAGTTGAGGGTAACCGTATTAAAATGAGTGGAAAGGCAGCACTATATTCCATTGCAGACATCAATTTCTAATTATAACTTTTATGCTGAGAAACTTTTAAAAGGAGGAAAATCTTAATGTCACTTGGGCATTATCCTAATATGACATATGGACATATTTACAAAACTTTATTTTAGAAGGTAATCAAATTAGTGATTAGTAAAGCATTTATTAAAAGATGTCTTACCTAATTAAAGTAGACTGATACAAAGCAATATGTTTTCAGGGCTGAAAGTACATATAAAAGCTTAGAAATATGTTGCGAAGTATAAGTCTACTTTAATTAGGTAAATATATATAAATTTTATGAATAAAAAGTACATATATTTGAGTTGTTTTTAGATTTAAGTTTTTAAAATTCTATTTTTAATAAAAATATCCTTGACAATTAAAGGATGAGGAATATAATGAAATTATATTATACTGTTTTAAACAGTATAATGTGTATAACAGTGATATAAATTAAAAGGAGAGAAGGTATTTTTAATGACTAAGAGATATGGTCGTCACACTCCAGCTTTTTTATTGCTTCAATTAGTAGATTCTCCTGCCTATGGTGGAATGCTTATGAAAAGATTAGAGAAGGAACTTCCTTATTGTTTTTCTGACAGTGCAATGGTCTATCGTAGCTTGAAGGATATGGAGGATAGCGGATTAGTAAAAACAAGTTGGGAGACAAAAGAAACTGGTAAGCCTATTAAATGGTATACTATTACAACCAAAGGTTTAGAAATGTTAGATGAATTGGCTAAAGATATCAAAAAACGTCATGATAATTTTGAATATTTTCTATCAAAGTATCACTCTACAAAAATTGATTTGAATAAATAGAAAAGGAGGATTAATTATGGAAGATAAATCTGGAATACAATACTCTAAAATAGCTGTAATTTCTCTAGCACATTTGCTAAATGACCTTTATAGCAATTATTTACCTCAAATGTTGCCGTTTTTGATTGTTTTATACCCTGGTTTTACTGCCACAAGTGGTGCAATTATTGTTTCAGTTTTTTCAATTACTTCTTCGCTTACTCAACCACTCTTTGGATATTTTATGGATAAACAGGGAAAGCGTTGGTTGGCTTATATTGGAACTCTATGGATGGCAGTTATGCTAAGCTTAACAGGAGTTGTTAACAATTATTTACTGCTTGTGGTGCTTGCAGCTTTAGCAGGGCTTGGTACGGCAGTATTTCATCCACAAGCTTCTACAATGGTAAATATTTTGAGTAGAGATCGTAAGGCGGTATTGCTTTCTATCTTTGTTGCTTTTGGGAATTTTGGCTTTGCATTAAGCCCTCTTTTATTGGTTCCTTTGTTTCAAGCTTATGGATTAAAAGCTACTTTGGTTACAATTGTTCCAGGTATAATTGTAGCAATTCTACTATTTCTTTTTTCGCCAAAGGATCAGATATCAAAGAGTTCACCTCCAACACTCAGAGTGGTTTTTAAAAGTCTTAAGGGGGCTTCAAGAGAACTTACTGCAATTGTTAGTGTAATTGCTATTCGTTCTTTAGCATATCAGGGCAAACGCATGAATATT
>NZ_JAEEGC010000035.1 GCF_019207025.1 Clostridium thailandense
AGTGTAAGTTAAGTGTCGGCCATGCAACTCTATATATTCATCAAGGTTTTTATAAAGATAAAAAGGTTGCTGGCAAGGCAACCTTTTATTTTTTATGATTAATTATAATAAGAGAACACCATATTAGCTACTCTAAGTGCAACAGTTTTTGACCAAAGCCATGTATTTTTTGTGCTATCATCAAAGTAATATAAAGCTCCATTTGTAGGATCTGCTCCATTTAAAGCTTCATAAGCAGCGCTTATAGAGTCTTGAGATGCAGGCTTATTAATCCATCCATTTAAAACCGGTGAAAATTGATAATAGCCGCCATCCTTTTGGTATATTACACTACTTATAGTTTTAGGAAAACGAGAGTCCTGAACTCTATTTATTACAACCGCACCAACTGCGACTTTTGCACTATATGGTGCACCTTGCGCTTCAGCTTGAATCAGTCTTGCTAAAAGATCTACATCAGCAGCAGTATATAAAATTGAAGCAGTTGAAGATGCTACTTTTGGTGCAACAGTACTAGTTGATGCTACTTTTGGTGCAACAGTACTAGTTGATGCAGCACTAGGTATATTTAAACTTTGACCTGGATATATAAGGTTGTCCCATTTGTTGTTAGCTTGTCTTAAAGAAGACAAAGGAACCCCATAGTTTCGCGCTATAAGATACAGACTATCACCAGCTTGTACAGTATAAGTTTTACATGAAACATTCAATACCTGTCCTGGATAAATATTGCTGCTAGAAAGATTATTGTTTTGCATAAGTGTAGTAGTATTGGTATTGAAAAGATTGCCTATAGTATATAGTGAATCACCAGATGTAACAGTGTAACTAGCAGCATGTACAGATTGAGCTGATAACATTGACAGTCCTAGAGTAAGCATTAAAGCTTTTAATTTTTTAGATTTAAACATATTATCCTCCTCTTTTGCCTCCGAGGTTAGTTGACGGGTTCGGGTTGAGGTCCCCTACTTCTATTAAAAGAAGATTCACCCCTAAAAAAATCCCCCGTACTCCAATTGGAGATTCGGCTTGCTTATAGATGTTATTGTAACAGTATTATTGGACTAGTTCTATATAAGATTAATGGAACATTAGGATAATATATACAATATGGCAATTTACCTAAATATATAAATAATTAAAAAATAGCCAAATGTTAGATTTATAATTATATAAATGAGACTTTAAAAGAAAAGTAGAAGAGATATTTGGAGATATAAGTTTATTTGAGTAAATTGGCTAAGTTGATTAAAATTAACATAAAACTTTTTCAATTTATAATCTAAGAAAAATTAATAATTAAACGATAAATGTAATACCTTATTCTGAAATTTTATATAGAAATATTAGAAATTCTTATAATTATATATACCCTGTCTAGGGGTAGAGTTATGAGATCTATTTGGAGGAGCAATATATGAATTACACAATGTACTTAGCTCTTATACAAGGCAATTTAAAAATATTGCCTTCAATGTTAGTAATGTTTTTCATAATATATTTATTTTTTAGGATATATTCTAAATTCGATATATCAAAATATAAAGAGTTTGAAGCTAAAATTCAGCAAAAATATGATGAATTGGAAGCGGTTTATGGAGAATTAGCAGCAATGGGTGAGACTTTAGAAGAGCAGTATAGTGAACTTCTTAATAATCAGCAAAAACTTCAGGAAAGTGAGGAAAAATATAAATTTGTAACAGAAGTTTCTAAAATAGAAGACTTATATAAGTTTATTTACGATGGTGATTTGGAAAGATACCATTTATCAGTTAAAGAGTATCTAAGTAAAAAAGATAGTCACTACGAATGTGAGTTTAGGATAAAAGCTAAAAAGGGAAATTGCAAGTGGATACTTGAGAGTTGATATTAAAAATGGTAGAATTTCTGGTTTTGAAGCATTAATAAGATGGATAAGTCCTGAGCTTGGAATAGTTCCACCAAATAGATTTTTAGGTGTGGCGGAGGAAACTGGTCTTATAGTTGATTTAGGAGAATGGATATTAGAAATATTAGATAAAAATGAAAATTTACAGCGACTTTTAAAGAAGATGTCGCAATAGGTATCCTATTGTGACAATCCCTTGATAATAAATAATATGGATTAAAAAAACATTTAACTAATATATATGTTATGAGATATATAATTTTATTAGAGGAGAATTATTATGCAAAGATGTTTTTATAGTTATCCGTATTTAAGGTCATCTCAAATAGACACAAATAGTAATGATATGACTATATATGGAAATGGAAGTATAAAAGTTATACCTGATATAGCAACTGCTAGCTTAGGAGTTATAACAGAAAATAAGAACTTGAAAAATGCTCAGGAAGAAAACGCAATAATTGCCAATAAAGTCCTAAATACGTTGAAGAATATGGGAATTAAAGATAGAGATATTAAAACTGAAAATTACTCTATAAGTCCAGAATATAATTATGTTGAGGGAAAGCAGGTATTTAGAGCTTATAGAGTGGTAAATAGTTTTATGGTCATATTTAGAGACATAAATATGATTGGTAAAACTATTGATGCTGTGGTAGCTAGTGGTGCTAATACGGTAAATAATATAACTTTCACTGTTGAAGATACGGAAAAATTATATAATCAAGCATTAAAAATTGCTGTCAAAAATGCTCAAGAAAAAGCTAATGCATTAGAGGAATCATTAAATGTTATTGTGAATAAAATTCCAGTTAGAATAACTGAGGAAAGACAGGAAATCAAGCCTATTGGAAAACAGGCATTTTATGCAGCACCAATTGATAGCACTCCAATAAAAGAAGGTGAAATTGAAATTAGTGCAAGTGTGAAAGTTGTATTTAATTATTTTAGTAGAAAATTTTAATTAGAATATATTGCATTATATTGAAGATTTAAGGTAAGCTTAAAGAAGAAGTATATGAAGAATACTTGAAATTATTTAAAAAATAATATATCGGAAGATATAAGAGGGAAAATGTCGGGGTGGAGTAGTAGTGATATCATATAGAAGATGTACAGAAGTAGATATAAATTTAGTTTTTGCAGCCTTTATTATTGGATTTTCAGATTATATAGTAAAAATAAGAATCCCTAAAGAATTTTTTGTGAAAAGATTTTTTGGGCCAGAGGGAAATAAATTAGAATTGTCTTTTATTGCTTTAGATAGCAATAAGCCAGTGGGAATTGTTCTTGGAGGAGTTAAAGAATATGAAGGTATAAAAACAATGAGATGTGGTGCAATAGCACTACATCCCTCCTATAGAGGAGAGGGGATAAGTCAAAATCTAATGAGGCTTCATAAAGAAGAAGCAATAAAGCAAGGCTGTAAACAACTATTTTTAGAGGTCATTGCAGGAAATAATCGAGCTATTAGTTTTTACGAAGATTTAAATTATGAAAAAGTTTATGATTTAAATTATTATACGCTAATAGAAATTGGTAGACTGCAAAGAAAAAATGATTTATGTCTAAATATAACACCTATGGAGGTTATAGGACTAAAAGTTATACGGAAAAAAATATTAGATGTTCATATTAACTGGCAAAATGATCTAGAATATTTAGAGCAGTCAGAAGGTCAGTTAACACTAGCAGCTTGTATTCAGAATAGGTTGGTGGGAGTGATAAGTATAAATAAAAATTCTAGAATAAATTTCTTATGGGTTAAAAATTCATTTAGATGTAGAGGAATTGCTACGACGCTAATAAGTGAAGGAATTAAAATTTTAAACTTATCCAAAGTTATAATAGGTTTTCCAAATAATTCATTGATTCAAGGATTTGTAAAGCATATTGGCTTTATAAAAGGCAATATAGTACAATACGAAATGTATTGTGACATATAACAGTATTTACAAAAGAATAAACATCTTTACAAAATTGATAATAAAAGAGCTGTTGAACCATGGTTCAACAGCTCTTTTATTATAGATAAATTTTTAATATTTAATCTTATATATTAAAAAACATATTGACAATTTGTTAATATGTATCTATAATTCATAGTAATCCTATATATCATATATTACAAATCGGATTACTATGAATTACTGTTATTTAAGAAAATATAATAAAATAGATATTCTCTTATCAAGAGCGGCGGAGGGACTGGCCCTATGAAGCCCGACAACCGGCATTTTCATTTAAATGTATCGGTGTCAATTCCTGCAGGATATCGCTTATTCTGAAAGATAAGGAAAAGATTAAATTTAAAGCAAGTTAATTTGAAGTTTAAATTTAAGGCTGTTTTTCTTATACAGAGAAAAACAGCCTTTTGTTATAAATTTTTTTAGTGAATATATTAAAAAGTATTTAATCTAGATTTTGAAAGGAGAAGAGTAATGATAGAGATTACAGAACAAATTTTGAAAAGTATGGAGAACTTTAAGGAAAATCTACAAAAATACAAAGAAAGTAAGCTGGAAGCTTTTAAACCCTTTGGTGCATCTATGGGGATTTATGAGGAAAGGCTAACAGAAACATATATGGTGAGACCAAGAATTCCTGGAGGGGTTATAACGTTAGAGCAGCTTAAAGCTATAAGTGAGATTGCAAAAAAATACGCTAAAAGTAAAATACATTTTACATCAAGACAGGATATTCAGTTTCATTCAGTAGAAATAGATGACTTAAATAATGTTTTAGAAGATTTAATAAAAGCCCAATTAACTACAATGGGTGCAGGTGGAAATACTGTAAGAAATGTCGGATGCTCTCCACTTTCAGGAGTGGCGAAAGATGATGTTTTTGATGTAACGCCTTATGTAAAGATAGTTACAAACCATCTTATAAGTGATCCAACTAATATGAATCTTCCAAGAAAGTTTAAAGTGGCTTTTTCTAATAGTGCTGAAGATACTGGAAATGCAACTATATCAGACCTGGGTTTTATTGCAAAAATAGTTGATGGAAAGAAAGGTTTTGAAGTTTACGGTGGCGGTGGATTAGGTGGAAGTGCCAGAGCTGCTTTGAAATTATCTGATTTTATAGAAGCTAATGAAGTTTTATATTATGTACAGGCAATGAAGGAAGTTTTTGAAAATGAAGGTGATAGAAACAATAGACATAAAGCTAGACTCAGATTTGTAGTACACAGACTAGGTGAAGAAGATTTTGTTGAATTATTTAGAAAACAACTTAGCAAAGTAAAAAATGAAAAGAAATTGAATATTAATATAGATTTAGAGCAAGAAGAAAAAGAAAGCATTAAGAGCAGTGATATTAGTACTGATAAGAAATATGATAATATAGTCTTTCCTGAAAAACAATCGGGCTACTATTCTTTGTATGTCCATCCACAAAATGGTGATATAAGTACTGATAATTTAGACAATATTATAAATTACTTAACGAATTTAGAATATGAAGCATCTATAAGATTAACACTTACACAGGGAATGTTTATAAGAGACTTAAAAGAAAAAGACATACAAGATTTACTTCAGGTAACTTCCAAATTTTCATCAAATTTTGACTTTGATAACTCAATAACCTGTGCAGGTCCAAGAATTTGTAAGTTAGGTATTTGCAATTCACAAGGGCTTTTAATTCATATAAAGGAAACCTTTGAAAAAGTTAAAGAAGAACTGAAAGTAGAGTTACCAAGGATATTTATATCAGGGTGTCCAAATTCTTGTGGACAGCATCAAAAGGGTTCAATTGGATTTTGTGGTAAAGCAAAACGTACTGAAGATGGTCTTGTTCCAACTTATTCTGTGTTCTTCGGAGGAAAAGTAGGTGCAGACATAGTAAAACTTGGTCAAGCGTACGGTGATATTCCAGCTAAGAAAATATCTGAGTTTTTATTGGAATTAGCTGTTTTAAAAAGAAATTCATTCTATGAAAGCTTTGAAGAATTTATAGAAAACAAACCTTCAGAAATAAAGGAACTAATGACAAAATATACTGTATTTGAAAGTTTTGGTGAAAATCCTGATTTATATTGTGATTTTGGTTCGGAAGATAAGTTTTCGGTGGGCAAATAAATTTAATTAGAAACATACAGTACTAATTTTAAATATAGTAGGTATTTGCGGAAATAAAAGGAGCGTCATATGAAAAAGGAAATACAAGTAAAACAGTTAGAAACAGATATATTAATAATCGGTGGGGGGACAGCAGGATGTTACGCTGCTTTAACTGTAAGAGAACATTCAAATGCTTCTGCATTAATTGTTGAAAAAGCGAACATTAAAAGAAGTGGATGTCTTGCAGCTGGAGTTAACGCAATCAATGCTTATATTGTGAAGGGTAGAACTCCAGAGGATTATGTGGATTATGCAAAAAAAGATGCCGATGATATTGTAAGGGAAGATTTGCTGCTCACTATGTCTGAAGGGCTTAATAGAGTAACTAAAAAGATGGAAGACTTAGGACTTGTCATTTTAAAAGATGAAAATGGTGAGTATGTGGCTAGAGGAAATAGGAATATTAAAATTAATGGAGAAAACATAAAGCCTCTTTTGGCAGACGCAGTGAAAGCACTTTCTAATGTAAAAGTTATGAATCAAGTAAATGTGACTGATTACATAGTAAAAAACAATCAGATACTGGGAGCTTTTGCAATTAGTGTAGAAGAGGAAGTACTTTATGAAATTAGAGCAAAAAAAGTGATATGTGCCACTGGTGGTGCAGCAGGGTTGTACAGACCTAATAACCCGGGATTTTCTAGGCATAAGATGTGGTATCCACCTTTTAATACTGGAGCAGGTTATGCTATGGGAATACGTGCAGGCGCAGAAATGACTACTTTTGAAATGCGATTTATTGCATTAAGATGCAAAGATACTATTGCGCCTACTGGAACCATAGCACAAGGGGTAGGAGCTAAGCAGATTAATTCAAGAGGAGAAGTTTATGAAAACAAATATGGGCTTACAACTTCCGAAAGAGTTTATGGAACAGTAAAGGAAAATCATGATGGTAGAGGCCCTTGTTATTTAAGGACAGAAGGAATTACTGCTTTGCAAGATGAAGAGTTGAAAAAAGCATATTTGAACATGGCACCAAGTCAAACTCTTAAGTGGGTAGAAGCTTCCAAAAATCCAAGTGAACAAAATGTGGAAATTGAAGGAACGGAGCCATATATAGTAGGTGGTCATACTGCAAGTGGTTATTGGGTTGATACAAAGCGAAAAACTACAATTAAAGGTCTTTTTGCTGCTGGAGATGTAGCTGGTGGCTGTCCACAAAAATATGTGACAGGTGCATTGGTAGAAGGTGAAATTGCTGGAAAAACTGCAGCGGAAGAAATAGAAAATGGTAAAGAGGATAATTCCGTTCTATCAAAATCAGAAGAAAATTTACTTGTTAAATCAAAGAAAGAGGAAGTAGAAGCAATATTAAATTTTAGAAATCCTATCTTTTCTGCTGAAGAATTAGAGGAAGCTATGCAGAAAGTAATGGATGCTTATGCTGGTGGAATTGGAAGTAATTATCAGTTCAATGAAAAACAGCTTGCAGCTGCAGATGAAAAAATTGATCAGATCATAGAGTTAAGCAGTAACTTATATGCAGAAGATATGCATGAGGTGATGTTTGTATATGAATTAAAGGAAAGGCTGACTCTTTGTAAATCAGTTCTTGCTCATTTAAGAGCAAGAAAAGAGACGAGATGGCATAGTTTTGCAGAAAACTTGGATTATCCTGAGAAAAGTGATGAATGGCTTAAGTATGTAAACTCAAAGCTTGTAGATGGAAAACTTACTATTTTGTTCAGAGATTTAGTAGGAAGGGGTGAAACCTATGAGCATATCAATTAATAAAAACAAGTGTGTAGGCTGCAGAAAATGTTTGTCCGTTTGTCCAGGTAGTCTTATAAAACTAGATAAGGAAAGTAAAGCCTATATAAAATATCCAAAAAATTGTTGGGGATGTACGGCTTGCCTTAAAGAATGTAGTGTAGAAGCAATTAAATATTATTTGGGAGCAGACATAGGCGGCAATGGTGCTTATCTTTATGTAAAACAGAAAAAGAATGAACTCATCTGGAACATAGTAGATAAAAATAAGAAGAATATCACAATAAATATTAATAGAAAAGAGTCAAATAAATATTAAGGGAGATTTTTATTATGAAAGGAAAAAAATTTATCCTGGCATTATCAATAGTTTCAATACTTGGAGCTTTTACAGGTTGTGGTCCGAATCAGGGAAATCAAAATAATACAGCGGGTGGAAAAAGTGATGGAAGTACTGTAAGAGTTGGCTTTCTTCCAAATATAACACATTCGCAAGCTTTAGTTGGTAAGGAAAAAGGTAACTTTCAAAAAGCTTTAGGAGATAATCATAAAATAGAGTGGAAACAGTTTAATGCTGGATCATCAGAAGTTGAGGCGTTTCTTGCAGGCGCAATAGATATAGGATATATAGGACCAGGCCCAGCTATCAATGGATATACAAAGTCTAAAGGTGATATTCAAATTATAGCAGGAGCTACAGATGCAGGAGCTATATTAGTTTCTAGAAAAGATTTACCTATAAAAGATGTCAAAGAATTAGATGGCAAGAAAGTAGCTGTTCCTCAGTTTGGAAATACACAGGACTTATCCTTAAGATACTTATTAACTCAAAATGGTCTAAAAGAAAAGACAAAAGGTGGAACGGTAGAAATAGTACAGGCTGATAACCCAGATATAAAAACATTATTAGATAAGAATCAGATAGATGCAGCATTAGTTCCAGAACCATGGGGGTCAAGACTTGTTAAAGAAGTTGGAGCTAATGTAGTACTTGATTATGATAAAGTATGGCGTGAAGGAAAATACCCTACAGCTGTAATTGCAGTTAGAAAAGATTTTTTAAAACAGCATCCGGATATAGTAGAAAATTTTCTAAAGGCTCATGTTGATTTAACAGAGTATATAAATAAAAATAATAGCGAAGCAAGCGGTGTTGTGAATAAACAAATAAAAGATTTAACTAAAAGTTCTTTATCTAAAGATGTATTAGATTCTGCTTTCAAAAGACTTACTGTAACCAATAATCCAGAAAAGGATGCTACCATTGAAATGGTAAATTTATCAGTTACTACAGGATTCTTAAAACAAGCTCCAGATACAAAGGATCTTGTAAATTTAGAATTGTTAAATAAAGTTCTTAAAGAAAAATGGCAGCAACAAATTCAATAATAATTTACTCCAATTAAAGGAAGGTGATTGAGTTGTCTCTTAAAATTGAAGGTGTTGGTAAAAAATTTGTATCAAAGCATAAAGAAAATGTGACTTTAGAGGATGTTAATCTTTCTTTTGAAAAAGGAGAGTTCATATGTCTTCTGGGGCCGTCTGGCTGTGGAAAATCAACGCTTTTAAATATAATTGCAGGGCTTGAAAAGCCATCAGGCGGAAGATTATTTTTAAATGATAAAGAAATTAATGATGTTGGTGTTGATAGAGCGATGATGTTCCAGGATTCAGCATTGTTTCCATGGCTTAAGGTGATAGATAATGTAGAGTTTGGAATGAAAATTGCAGGAATATCTAAAGCTGAAAGAAGAGAAAAAGCTATAAGATATCTTAAGATGGTTCATTTAACTAAATTTAAAGATTCTTATGTTCATGAACTATCTGGTGGAATGAGGCAAAGAGTAGCATTAGCTAGAGCTTTAACTTTAGATTCAGAGGTACTTTTAATGGACGAGCCTTTTTCTGCCTTAGATAGTCAGACTAAAAATATTTTGCAGCTGCAGCTTCAAAAGGTGTGGTGGGAGACAAAAAAGACCATTGTGTTTGTTACTCATAATGTAGAAGAAGCAGTTCTTTTAGCAGATAAGGTTGTTGTTATGTCTGCTAATCCAGGAAAAGTAAAAAGAGTTTTTGATATTAAATTAGCAAGACCTAGAACCATTGAAAGCAGAGATTTAGCATATGTTGTTGCAGAAGTAATGAAAGAACTAAAAGAGGAGGTGGAGAAAGTTGCAAAAGCTGAGTACGACAGTGATTGGAGTATTGAAACGAATAGTATTTTATATAATTCTGATAATGATATGGGAATTGGTATATAAAATAGGGGTAGATATATTAGGCGCATGGAAGCCTTATACTTTTCCATCTCCTGTGGATGTAGCAAAGACATTACTTACTCTTATTGAAGATAACACCTTAGCGGTTGCTGTAGCTGCTAGTTTGAAAAGGCTATTTATTGGATATGCAATATCCCTAGTTATAGGGATGGGAATAGGTTTACTTATTGTAAGATATAAGTATATAGATGAAAATTTCAGCTCTCTTATATTGGGACTACAAACACTACCAAGTATATGCTGGCTTCCTTTTGCAGTTTTATGGTATGGGTTAAATGAAGAGGCTATCATATTTGTTATAGCTATTGGATCTATATTTGCTATATCTATAGCTACTGAATCTGGGATTAAGAATGTAAATCCTCTTTATGTAAAAGCTGCAAGAACTATGGGGGCACGGGGAATAAAATTATATTGGAATGTAATTATACCTTCAGCACTTCCATCGGTGGTTACTGGTATGAAACAAGGATGGTCCTTTGCATGGAGAGCGTTAATGTCAGGGGAAATGTTATCTGCTACAAAAGGACTAGGACAGGTGCTTATGGTAGGGAGAGATTTAGCAGATATTAGCCAGGTTATGGCAGTAATGATTGTAATTATTGTCTTGGGACTAGGCTTTGATAAGCTTATATTTGAAAAGATAGAAGCAAATATAAGGCATAAATGTGGATTAGGAAGAAGAATTTAGAAGAAATAATAAGGATTAGTATTTAGAATGTATATAGTAGGAGGAAATTAATAATGAGTGAATTATCACATCTTGATAAATTGGAAGCAGAAGCAATATATATTATTCGAGAAGTGGCTGCTGAATGTGAAAAACCAGTAATGTTATATTCAATAGGAAAAGACAGTTCTGTTATGCTGTATCTTGCAATGAAGGCATTTTATCCGGAGAAACCACCATTTCCTTTCATGCATATTGACACTACATGGAAATTCAAAGAAATGACAGAGTTTCGTGATAGAAGAGCAGAAGAATTAGGAATAGAGATGATTGTTCATAGAAATGAAGAGGGGATAAAACAAGGAATCAATCCATTTGATCATGGATCAGCCTATACTGATATCATGAAGACACAAGCTTTAAAACAAGGTTTAAAAAAGTATGGCTTTACAGCAGCTTTTGGTGGTGGACGTCGTGATGAAGAAAAGTCACGTGCTAAAGAAAGAATTTTTTCTTTCCGTAATGAGGCTCAAGGCTGGGATCCTAAAAATCAGAGACCAGAAATGTGGAAACTCTACAATACCAGGATTCATAAAGGTGAGAGTATGAGGGTATTCCCTATCTCAAACTGGACAGAAAGAGATATTTGGAAATATATTCAAAGAGAAAACATTGAGATTGTATCATTGTATTTTGCAAAAGAACGTCCAGTGGTTTATAGAGATGGAAATATCATTATGGTAGATGATGATAGAATGAAGTTATTACCAGGAGAAAAGGTTGAATATAAAAAAGTTCGTTTTAGAACCTTGGGATGCTATCCGCTTACAGGAGGCATGGAATCAGAAGCTGATACTTTGGGCGAAATTGTTAAAGAAACATTGAGTGCAGTATCCTCTGAAAGAACCACCAGAGTTATTGATACAGAAGAAGTAGGCAGCATGGAAAGAAGAAAGAGAGAGGGGTATTTCTAATATGAAGAGCTTATTGAAGTTTATAACCTGTGGTAGTGTGGATGATGGAAAATCCACTCTCATTGGACATATCTTATATGATGCAAAGCTTTTATTTGCAGATCAAAAAAGAGCTTTGGAATTAGACAGCAAGGTTGGAAGCCGTGAGGGAGACATTGACTATTCATTACTATTAGATGGTCTTATGGCAGAGCGTGAACAAGGGATTACAATAGATGTGGCATATCGTTATTTTACAACAGACAACAGAGGGTTTATTGTAGCTGACACACCAGGTCATGAAGAATACACAAGAAATATGGCAGTTGGGGCATCCTTTGCAGACCTTGCCATTATATTAATAGATGCTAAACAAGGGGTACTTGTTCAAACAAGAAGACATGCAAGAATTTGTTCTTTAATGGGCATCAAACACTTTGTATTTGCTGTTAATAAGATGGATTTAATCGGATACGATCAGGAGAGATTCCTAACAATCGAAGGGGAAATCAGGAAGTTAGAGAAGGAACTTTCCTTAGAAAATATTGCAATTATTCCAGTATCAGCTACAGAGGGAGATAACGTTACAAAGAAGTCTGAAAATATACCATGGTACACAGGGCTGCCTATTTTAACTTATCTTGAAAATGTAGATGTTGAAAGTGCTTCTGACGAAGAGGGTTTTTATATGCCAGTGCAGAGAGTGTGCAGGCCCAATCACACCTTTAGGGGATTTCAGGGACAGATTGAAGCTGGTAGTATTTCAGTAGGAGATGAAATAACAACACTTCCAAGCAATGAGAAAGCACTAGTAAAAAGCATTCACTTAACAGATAAAAATATAGAAAGTGCAGGAAAAGATCAACCTGTAACAATACAGCTTAATAAAGAAGTGGATGTATCAAGAGGATGCGTACTTACAAAGGATACAAAGCTTGTAGCAAGCAATTTAATTACGGCAACCATTCTTTGGATGGATGACTCTAAGCTGGCAGCAGGTAAAGACTATTTTGTAAAAGTTGGAACAAAAATGCTGCCAGGTGTTGTTACAGAGGTAAAATATAAAATTGATGTAAATACTGGAGAACACTTAACAACTGGTTTTTTAAGGAAAAATGAAATTGCAGTATGCAATATTTCTCTTTCTGAAAAGATTATAGTGGATAAGTTTAATGTAAATAAGACACTAGGAGAACTTATATTAATAGATCGTATTACTAATATGACGTCAGCCTGTGGTGTTGTAGAAGATATCTTTAATAGTGAAAACAAGAAAGATAATTTTACCTTTGAGTACAATGGTTTAAAAGCAAGGGGAGATATTTTCGAAGAATTTTACTATAACACAGAAAGTTTGTCTTTATCAAAATACAAACCAATAGGCAATATCTATACAGTGAAAGATGAAATTCCTGTTAAAGGTGAGAGTTATAGTTATCCAGAAAATATTGATATTTTAGTTCTTCGTGATTGGGTGGCAATTAAAGTTCGTGACAAGAAAATTACTGATATTCAATCAATTGAAGAATATGAGTACACTGGAGTGACTATCGTTAACGGTAGAGGCTTTGCGATAAAGGCGAACTCAGAGGAAGAAATTTTAGAGTTCTTAAATGAATATAAAAAAATAGACAGAGAGAATGAAACTGAATTCCTAAATAAGTGGGTTAGCTTAGAAACCTATAGAAGAGTAATATTTCATAGTAATTATTGGGAAATATAATCATAAGATTTAAAGAACCAAAGGTATGTCTCTAATTATTTTTAATTGCTTGAAAAATAAGAAATTTAGTACTTAAGAAAAATATTATGGAAATACAAATATCAATAGTATATAATCAAATTGAACTTTGATAGCTTTAAAAAGTTTATATAATATTAATTTTAACTAAAGCATATAAATTTAGAAGCAATAGGAGGCATACGAGATGGATACGTTAAAGAAATTTATAAGCTACTATAAGCCATATAAAAATATGTTTTTTATGGACATGTTTTGTGCTTTTACACTTTCAGCTATAGACTTAGTATTTCCTATGATAGTAAGATACATGCTAAATGATGTGTATACAAATAAAACTAGGGATCAAATAACTATGTATGTAGTTTACATAGGAATAGGATTACTTATAATGTATATAATAAGATATTTTTGTCAGTATTACATAACCTCATGGGGACATATTATGGGAGCGAAGATGGAAGCTAACATGAGAAGTGATATATTTAATCACCTTCAAAAGTTATCTTTTTCATATTATGATAACAATAACACAGGTAAATTGATGTCTAGAATAATTACAGATCTTTTTGACATATCGGAATTAGCTCATCATGGTCCGGAAGATTTGTTTATTTCTATACTAAAGATATTTGGATCTTTTATCATACTTATGAATATAAATGTTAAAATTACTGCAATATTATTCTTTTTGACTATGTTTATGTTATATAGCTCATATTTTTATAATAAAAAAATGAAATATATATTTATGAAAAATAGACAAAAAATAGCTAATGTAAATGCCCAAATACAGGATAGTCTCTCAGGTATAAGAGTAGTTAAATCCTTTTCTAATGAGGAAGTTGAAAACACCAAATTCAAAAGAGGAAACATGGAGTTTTTAGAAACTAAAGAAACAGGATATTTTATTATGGGTAAGTTCTTTAGTGGCAATGGATTTTTTCAAGGAATTTTATACCTTGCAGTTATACTTGTAGGTGGAATATTTATTAGTATAGGAGAAGCTAAGGTTTCCGATTTAGTTATTTATATTTTATATATAAATATATTTTTAAATCCTATAGATAAGTTGGTAAACTTTACGGAGCAATTTCAAAGAGGTATAACTGGATTTGATAGATTTTTAGAGATAATTAATACTGAGCCAGATATAGTGGATAAACCCAATGCAGTTGAACTATTAAATACTAAAGGGAAAATAGAATTTAAGGATGTTTCCTTCAGCTATGATAATAAAAATACAGTATTGAGTAATTTAAATATAAAGATTGAAGCAGGAAAAAATATTGCACTAGTGGGTCCATCAGGAAGTGGCAAAACTACTTTTTGCAGTCTCATACCAAGGTTTTATGAGATTGATTATGGAACTATAAAAATAGATGGAAAAGATATTAGAGATATAAAGCTCAAATCCTTAAGAGATACAATAGGAATTGTTCAACAAGATGTATATATGTTTGCAGGTACAATAAAGGACAATATAGCTTATGGAAAACCTGGAGCTTATGAGGAAGAGATAATCGAAGCGGCGAAAAAAGCAAATGCCCATGAATTTATAATGGGTTTAGAAGATGGGTATGATACTTTTGTTGGAGAAAGAGGAGTGAAGCTATCAGGTGGACAGAAACAGAGAATATCAATTGCAAGAGCTTTTCTTAAGAATCCGCCTGTTCTTATTTTGGATGAGGCAACTTCAGCTCTTGATAATGAAAGTGAAAAATATATACAGAAATCCTTGGAGGAGCTTGCTAAAAACAGAACTACTATAATTATAGCTCATAGATTAAGTACAATAAAAAATGCAGATGAAATATTAGTGCTGACAGAGGATGGCATAAAAGAATCAGGTACTCACGAACAACTTCTGCAGGATGAAGGTATATATGCGTCTTTATATAAATTACAGTTTGAGCAAGTTTCATAACATTTTTATAGAGTAAGTATGATAGAGTATAAACTTACAGAAAAAGGGGCTAACTGCAGCCCCTCTGTTTATTTATTTTTAAAATTTAATAGCAAAGCAGAATTTATAATAACTGCAACTGAGCCTATATTGTGAACTAAAGCACCTAGTATTGGATTTAAAATACCTGTCATTGCTAGTATGATAGCAACGAAATTTAACAACATGGAAAGGGATAAATTCCACTTAATTGTACTCATAGTTTTTTGAGATAAACTTAATAGGTGGGGAATAGATTTAATATCATCACTGACAAGGGCAATATCCGCTGCATCAACAGCTATATCGCTACCTATACCTCCCATTGCAATGCCTACGTATGCTTTTTTTAATGCAGGTGCATCATTAATACCATCACCAACCATGCAAATCATTTTACTTTGATTTTGATAATTTTCAATTGCGAGTAGCTTGTCTTCTGGTAAGCATTCTGCATGAAAATTAGTAATACCAACACTTTTGGCAATATAAGAAGCTGCTTGTGGATTATCACCAGTTAGCAATATGCTTTCTATATTTATTGATTTAAGTTTTTTAATCATATCTATAGAATCCTTACGCAATGTATCAGATAGAGCTATAAAGCCAGTGGAACAGTTATTTGCAGAAATATATATAATTGTACATCCATCATTTTTATACTTGGATGCTTTCTCTAACATATCTTGAGACATTACTATTGAGTTTTCAACTAATAATTCTGCATTCCCTGCAAGAATTGTATTATCTGAAATTAGTGCTTTGACACCACGACCTGCAAGCATCGCAAACTCCTGTGGCTCTTTTAAAGTTGATTTTGATATATTTTTAAAATGAGAAACAATAGCTCTACCTAATGGATGTTCAGAGCGTAATTCAGCAGAAGCTGTAAGTTCTAATAAGCTTTCTGAATTTATATCAGCATTAAAACTTTCAACAGCTACAACAGCAGGCTTGCCATAAGTTAGAGTACCAGTTTTATCAAAGGCAACTCTATGGACTTTCGATAGTCTTTCTAATGCATCTCCTTCGCGAACAAGAATGCCATATTTCGTAGCATTACCAATACCAGCCATAATGGCAGTAGGAGTTGCAAGCACTAATGCACAGGGACAGAAAACAACAAGAATAGTAACTGAACGAATTACCTCACCTGTAACAAACCAAGTACCAATTGAAGATAAAAGAGCAATCACAACTATCCAAGTAGCCCATCTATCTGCCATACCAACAATTTTAGCCTTGCTAGCGTCAGCGGATTCAACAAGTCTAATCATTCTCTGAAGTGAGCTGTCCGCGCCAACTTTAGTAGCTTTCATATCAAAGGTACCAAATTGGTTTATTGTTCCGCTGGAAACCTCATCACCAATACCTTTATCAACGGGAAGAGCTTCACCAGTCATTACTGCTTGATTAATGGAGGTTTGTCCAGAAATAATAACACCATCAACAGCAATAGTTTCACCTGCAAGTACACGAAGCGTATCACCGACCTGAACTTCCTCAGCTGGTATTATGCTTTCCGACCCATTACAAATGACTCTAGCTGTACGAGGGGTAAGATGTACTAATTTTTCTATGCCAGCCCGTGCTTTGGCCACAGTACGATCCTCTAATAATGCACCGAGCGTCATAATAAATGCAACCTCTCCTGCTGCAAAAATTTGTCCAATTGAAACAGAAGCAATAAGGGCAAGTGCAACTAGAACGTCTGCTTTAATATCAAATTCTCGTATAAGACCTTCTGCGGCGCCCTTAATTATAGGTATGCCGCAGAGAATAATTGCAAGCCAGGCTGCATCAATTTTTAAATTTCCAATATGTAAAAAGCTGATAATTAATGATATAGCTGAACTTATTAGGAAAAGTACAACACGTTTATCTTCATCTTTAAAAAGCTCTATTAATTTTTTCATTTTACTACCTAACCCATCCTTGAAAAATGTTCTACAGCTTTAGCAAATTCAGCAATTGTTTTTTCAGCATCGCCATGTTCTATACCATCACGGACACAGTGTTGCAGATGTCCTTCTAAAACTACCTGACCAACCTTGTGTAGAGCACTTTTGGCAGCATTAATCTGTATCAAGATATCTTCACAAGGAACATCCTTATTTACCATTTCGGAAATAGCTCTAAGCTGGCCTTCTATTTTTTTAATTCTTGCTTGAACCTTTGGAATATCCATACATTGACGCATATTAATTATCCTCCTGTATAATAAAATAAATTTTATACCTATAGGGGTATATGTATATTTTAAGTTTTACAGCTGTTATTGTCAATGATCAAATCTTAATTCGTTGAAATATGGTAATATATATAATATATATTGATATCTATAAACTAGGATAAAGGTGAATTAACTAGCATATATTAAAATGTAATTAGCATTTAATTTGGAGGATTATTAATGAAAAAAGAACTTAGAATATTAATAGTTATATTTATATGCTTGATGATTGGTTTTCTATTTAGCTTAAAAGTTACAGAGGAACAAAACGATAAGAATTTAATTCAAAACTATACATACTCATCACAAAATAGCGTGGATAAAGACAACTATATTGCAAAACCATCGGAAAAAGCTATTGAGTATCAAAATAAGAAAGTAGCAGTTTGGGTTACGAGAATAATCTTAAGTATAGCTATTCCTGCTCTTTTTTTATTCACTGGATTTTCAAGCAGGATAAGAAACTATATACAAAATAGGAGCAGAATATTTTTATTTATTATCATTGCTTACTTTATTTTATATTATGCAATAAGCACATTAATATCACTTCCTTTAGACTATTATAGTGGTTATATACTGAAGCATTTATATGGTTTATCAAATCAAACTTTTGCTAAATGGTTTGAAGATTATCTAAAAAGTTTTGTTATTACTTTGATCGCCGGGTCATTATTTATATGGATACCTTATGTATTGATTAAAAAATCACCATCTCATTGGTGGTTGTATTTAGGGATGCTTTTAATACCAGTTATGTTTTTTGTTACATTAATTTCTCCGGTTTATATTGATCCTATTTTTAACAAATATGAAAAAATGCAGGATTCAAATTTAGAAAATAAAATTTATGAAGAAATAAATAGAACCACAATTGAAAACTGTAAAGTTTATCAGGTAAATAAAAGTGTAGATACAAAAGAAATGAATGCATATATGACTGGGGTTTTTAATACCAAGAGAATAGTACTATGGGATACTACTATTAAAAATCTTAATCAAAGAGAGATACTTGGTATTGTAGCGCACGAAATGGGACATTATCTAATGGGGCATGTTTGGAAGGCTATAATTTTTGCAGGAGTATCTTCTATATTTATTCTTTATTTAATAAACGGAAGCGCTCTTTGGATTATTAGCAAATCTGGAGGAATTTTTGGTTTTACTAAACTTCATGATATAGCAGCGCTTCCGTTAATAGTACTACTTCTAAATATTTTTATGTTTGCGTCTGCGCCAATATCTAATGCTTATTCCAGATATACGGAGAGAGAAGCGGATAGATTTGAACTAGAGCTTACAAAGGATAACGAAGCTACTTTATCTTCAACTATAAAACTTCATGAAGAAAGTCTAATATTGCCTACCACAGGTATTATATATAAGCTATGGAATTATGACCATCCAACATTTCAAGAAAGGGTAGAATTTGCTAGTAAATATAAGCCATGGGAAGAGAATAAACCGCTTAAATATAAAAGATATATTAAGTAAAAATTCTGCATATTATACTAACATCAAATTACTGTTTTTTTGGTAGATATCGTAATAATTTGTGGTATAATTTACAATATAAAGATAGCTGGCTAAAGTTAAGATTTAATTTTAATATCGGCTGAGGATGTCTATGGACTTATTATATGAACTTATGGATTGGAGGATGAAGTGTGAAAATAGCAGTAATTTCGGACATACACGGTAATGTAGAGGCTTTAAAAACTGCATTAGAAAATATTGAAGAAAAAAAAGTGGATACAATAATATGCTTAGGAGATTTAGTTGGATATGGTCCTTATCCTAATGAAGTAGTTGAAATTATAAAATCAAAAAAAATAATGAATATACTAGGAAATTATGATGCTGCGGTATTAGAAGAAAAATTTAACTATATAAGAGATAACGAGGTTAATAAATTTTGTATGCCTTGGGCAGCGAAGGAATTAAGTGCAGAAAATAAGTCTTATCTAAGATCACTTCCAAGGCAGGTTATTTTGAAATATGAAAATAAAAAAATATATTTTGTTCATGGAAGTGTGAGGTCAATAAACGAATATTTGAAAGAGGGATGTACAGAAGCCGAAGAAGTCATGAATACATTTGATGGCGATATTTTAGTTTGTGCCCATACTCATATACCCTATGAAAGATTTTATAATGGAAAGCTTTTACTAAATGATGGTAGTGTTGGAAAGCCTAAGATTGGCAGACCTAATGGCACATATTTAATAATAAGTGTAGATAAGGATACTATAGAGACTGATATAGTTGAATTTACATATGATTATGAAAAAACAGCAAAGGATATGGAGGAAAAGAAAATACATCCTAGCTGTATAAAAAATATAAGAACAGGAATAGAATAAACTTGGAGGGAACAATATGGAGGAGAATAAAAATTTTAAAGGCCTTTATATGAATATTACTTTGTCGGAGGACAGACTAAGAATATCTCAAAATAAGGGGTACCTTAATAAAGCAGTAGAAGATGTTTATGAAGAGGTAATGATTGAGGATATAGATTTAAATCATGTGGAGTTTTCTCCAGCAAGATCAATGATAATTCAAGGATACTTAATTATTCCGTTAAAGAAAAAGTTAGTTCTTCCTAATATATTTAAAGGAAAGGTTACTGAAATAAAAATATGGTTTAAAAGAGATGGAAATGAACCTTTCGAAGAATTGAGAGAGCTTTTAATGGCAATGAGATAGAACGAAAAGGCAGAGAAATAATATATTTCTACTGCCTTTTTTATATGAAGATACTATTTTTAGATGTTTATTTTCTTACGTTTTGCTTCTATTCGTTCAAGCATTTGTTCCGCTGCTTTTTGTGGATCAGTTTCTACATAGAATTTAGCACCGTAGTCTTCTTCCATCTTATTTAATAAGTAATCCATAGCAAATGGGGAACCTGTTACAGGAGGAACAATTCCCAGCCATGCATCTATACCACTACCTACAACGTAAGTTCCTATAGCTACAGCTTTTTCTGACATCCATTCTGGAGCTGCACCAACTACTGGTAAGTCACTGATATCAACATTTAAATGATTTGCAAGTTCTCCAGCAAGTTGTAAGTTACGACTGATATCAACACATGAACCTTGGTGAAGAACTGGTGGAATACCAAGTAGACTGCATACAGTTTTTAGTCCAGGACCAGCTAGTTCTTTTGCTTCTGGTAACATTAAACCAGCTTTAGCTGCTGCATGAGCGGCACAACCAGTAACAATTATTATTACATCATGAGCAATTAGATATTTCATCATTTCTACATGACATGTATCATGTGGATTTTTTGGATTATTACAACCAACAATGGCAGCAGCACCTCTGATAGTACCAGATAGTATAACATCTGCAAGAGGTTTAACCGTTTGCATTGGGTCTATTTGTGAATTAACAACTTTGTCAAGACCATCCACTATAGCCTCTGTGCTAAATCCAACTAAAGCTTCACATTTTTCATTAGGAATTAAAACATTATCTCTATTTCTATTCTTATAATTTAGTATAGCTTCTCTTATTATTTCTTTTGCAGAGTCATATGGTCTGTCCTCTTCGAATTCAATAAATGTTGAATCTGTTATATGAGCTTTTGGTGAAGTTGTTATAAATTTAGTATGATATGATTTGGAAAGTCTTGCAAGTGCTGGCATTATACATTGAACATCAACTATTAAAGCTTCAACTGCACCTGTTACTACTGCAAGCTCTTGTTGCAGGAAGTTTCCTGCCATTTTAATACCATGTCTCATAGTTATTTCATTTCCTGTACAACACATACCACAAACATTTATTCCATCTGCTCCTTCAGCCTTTGCAAGAGCAATAAGTTCAGGATCTTCAGCAGCTGCTACAATTGATTCTGAAAGTGATGGTTCGTGACCATGCAATATAATATTAACTTGATTATCCTCTAATACACCTAAATTAGCTTCAGTTTGTACTGGTGATGGAGTTTTAAATAAAATATCACTAATTTCGGTTGCAATATAAGAACCACCCCATCCATCTGCAAGGGATGCCCTCATTGCCATATCATAAAGATTTTTTGCATCTCCTGAACATCCAATATGAGTTGAGTGCATTACACTAACTATATCTCTATCAATTGATCTTGGGGTTACACCAAGTTTGTCCCAAAGTTCTCTTCTTTTTTTAGGTAAAGCTTTTGAGAAAATCAAGTTTCCACGAGGTTTACCAAACTCATTTAAGGCAGCATCAGCTATATCGTGAGCCACATCATAAACATCTCTTCCACAAGTCTCAATACTATATTTGTTAGCAACAGCCATAAGTTTTTTTTCATCTCTTATCTGTATTTGTCCGTCTCTTGATGCATTTTCAAGATAAAGAACTAGGGATCTACCGTGATCAGAGTGAGCTGCGGAACCGGCTGCACACATTCTTGCGAAGTTTCTTGCAACTATAACATCTGCTGTAGCTCCACAAATACCTCTTTCTACACCTTTTCCTGGAACTGGGCTTACTCTACAAGGTCCCATAGCGCAGTTTCTGCAGCATACACCTGCTGATCCGAAACCGCATGGTGTCTTCATAGCTTCCTTTCTATCCCAGGCAGTTTCTACACCATCTTTTTTTGCTTTTTCAAGAAGTTGATCTTGAGCTGATTTTATTAGTAATCCTCTGTCTTCCATTGATAAAACACCCTCCTTATTTTACAATGTTTAATTATTTAGAAAGTTTATTATAAGTTATGCAATTGTAAGTCATGCAGATATTTAACTTAAATTAAAGTTATTTGTTTAATACAGTTAAAAAATTAACATGCAGGGGTAAAAATAACATTCCCTTAACCAAGGAAAGCATGCTAAAATTAGGGTTTTAGGTAATTTCAAGGTCATGGAAGGAATCCTATAGAATTCACTTTCCTATCCATCAGTTATTAGAAATTATTACATAAGAGACTAAAGTGAACTATGCAACAATTGATAGATAATACTCAAAATTTCTACTTTACCTGTGACGATAGGAGTGCTAGAACTACCCCCAATGTGTTCACAAATAAATTATACAACAGATATTTATTTTTGATAAACAACTTGAATTTATTGGTATACAACTAAAAGTTGTTTACAATAGATAATAATTTAACAACTTGACATAATTAAGACATAAGTGATATAGAAAGGAGAGTTTACTGAATTGGACATCAAACAATTAAAATATTTCTTGCAAGTTTGTAAATATAAAAGTTTTTCAAAAGCTGCTAAAGAAATCTACATTTAACGAGAAAGATTTTAACTATACTACTATTAAGACACAATTTCCTTTAGCAAAGATATTTACAAATTATATAATAAATCATTAGCTGAGGAGCTGCTTTTAATTTTAAAAGAATAATAATGGAAATTTATTTATGAGGGATTTACTATTTGAAGTATGTTAAGAAATAAATTAAGAAGTTATAGGATCTTTAATAGAAAAAAATATTGGCTTGCATGATAAATAGATGTATGGCTTAAGAAAGATGAAAATGAAACTTTTGAAGAAACAAAGGGTATTTTGATGATAATGATATAAAATAAACAGGCAGAGAAAAATGCTTCTAATGCCTGTTTTATGATACTAGAATATTTTATCGTTTAATAGTATGGTTTTTACCAAATATATCTACATAGTTGCCTTTTAGATCAAGAAAAATTTTCTGAGCAGCACTAGATAATTCTTTTGGGATGATAAGGTCAAATTTGCGGCATATTTCTTCATGTATAAGTAAATTAAATATTTTAACATAACTCATCTTCATTTGATTAGGATTTGTACCTTTTAATATTTTTATTGCAATATTCTCTACTGAATCCCTTGCTTCTCTTGTTAAATCCATAGAATAATTAGCAATAGAATATCCATCAACGATAGTGCAATCCCAGAATGAAAATGATGGTTTGATTCTATTATTAAATTCCCAAGCAAACATATCTGCTGTATTTTTTTCTGGATGATTTGAACTTTTAGCTTCACCAGCCATAAGACCCATTTGTATAAATGAAACTTCATCATCATCATTATATTTTTTTATTAGTTCTTGTTGCTCTTCAATGTATTTTACAACATGGAAAGCTTTCAATTGTAAATTTGCATCTGCAAAGGCTCCTCTAATTTCATTTTCATTATCAAATACACCAGGAACAGTGATAAATACACCTTTTCCTTTAGAAAGAGAATCTCCTGTACTTTTGTTTTTAAAAGAATGATACATATTTAAACATTTAATTAAATGCTGACGTTGTATTTCTATTTTTTTTCCTATAATATTTTGATAAATTGGTTGGTTATTTTTATCAGCAAATTTATCAGCAAACAAACTCAATACGATAGGCGCTTTAGTTTTATTTGCTACATGTATAAGAACATTATCCATCATAAATCTTTCTGGACGTATAAAAATTAAGCAACCATCAAAATTTTTAATTTTATTAATAAATTCTTCACTTCTTGTGGCATCACCTTGCATTGAGAGTCTTTCGATATTTGAATAACCATAAGACCTAAATACAAATTCTGCTTCATCCATTTCATCTTTTATCCACCATGTATCAATTTCATCAATCATTAATATTTTCTTATCTGAACGATTAGTTTTATAATCCATTGTAATTCTTGCTAAATCTTTAAGTGATTCTTTAACTTTTACAATTTTTATATCCAAATCCTTAAATACTTCAACTTGTTGGTTTATTTTCTTAGACGCTTCTGACGAGTCAGAGGCAATAATTAGTGTCGTTCTTCCAACATCATTTATTGCTTCGGATATTTGGTTAATTTGATTTATCTGAACATCAGATGTGGTTAAAATTTGCTTCATACTCTTTTCAACATTCTCCATATTTGTGAATATATTTTCTATGTTTTCTGCTAATTGGTTGATACTATAAATTTGCTCACTCATTCTTTCCTGGCTATTATTCATTTGTGCTACAACAGAACTTGTTTTATCTGAAATTTGTTTTACAATTAGTTTAGCTTGAATTGCAGATCCATTAGATATATTTGCTAGTTTTTTGATTTCTTCAGCAACTACTGCAAAACCTCGTCCTGCTTCTCCAGCTCTTGCTGCTTCAATAGAAGCATTCAGTGATAGCAAATCTGTTTGCTGTCCGATGGATTCAATAGCTGATAACATATCTCCAATATCTGTTGCTGAAGCTGCTAAATCATGAATGGAGTTAACTGCACTAACTAATAGTTCAGAAAATTCACTCACACTAATTTTCATCTCTTCAGCAAAATATTTTCCGTTTTGTGATACTTCCATAGCTTGCCTAGAAATGGAATCTGTAAGTCCAATTTCTTTTCCGATAAATTGAAATGCGCGTACCAGTTCATCAATACTTGCCACCACTTCTTCAACAGCAGCGGATGTGCTTTCATTACCATTTGCTAAATTTTCAATGAATAAACTAAGATTATTAATTTCGCTAAGAATAACCTCTGATGATCGCGTAATGCTTTCACCTGTTTTTATTACATCTGTTGATTGAGTTGTTAGCTGGTTAACTAAAGTATTCAATTTAATGTGAATTTTTTTGATCTGATTTCCTAAGTGACCAAGTTCATCATTCTCATCAATAGTAAATTCTGTTTGAAGGTCGCCACTTAGAAGTTTATTTACATATTCACTTATTCTTACAATTGGTCTTGTGATTATTATATATAATACATAGGATATCGCTAGCGATATTGTAAAGAAAATTCCTATTGGAATTATAATTGTAATTTGTGATAACAACCGTGCTGCAAAAATAGCGCTTGTTGATATAATGGTTAAAACAAAAAAGAAAATTAAAAACATTTTTTTTACTTTAATTTTTTCTGACATGATTCATCTCCTTCTATAAAATATATTTTTTTTGGATACAGTAGATAAGATTTTGTCAAAGTTTTAAGATTAATTATAAAAAAACTAGAAATAATTAAGAAAGATTTTAATATATTAAAGAATAAATGAATAAGAAAAGATTATAATTTGCAATTTTAAAAATTTTCAAATATCTTTCAATGTATTATTCTACATTACTATACAAAATTCCTCTTTTTTCTGTTTTGTTTAAAAATTTATAAATGAAATACTAAAAAACTCAACTTACACTACTTGGTAATGTGAGTTGAGTTTTTATATTTAGTAATATAGGTAGAACTAAAGATTTTAATTATTTTCTATAAAACTTCTTTATAGTATCACATACAAAATCTACTTCTTTTTCTGTTATTTCAGGATATATAGGAAGAGCGAGAATTTCCTGTGAAATCTTTTCTGCTACAGGGAAGTCACCTTTTTTATGTCCTAAATAGCTGAAACATTTTTGCATATGAAGAGGTATTGGATAGTAAATGCTGTAGCCTATTTCATTTTCTTTTAAGAAGTCTGCAAGTTCATCTCTTTTTTCTGCTAATAAGTTAAATACATAATATACTGGGCTTTGATCTCCTTTAATTTTAGGGAATCTTATATATTCACAGTCTGATAACTTATCAGTGTACCACTTAGCAACAGTTTCTCTCTTTTTGATAGCTTCATCTATGTATTTTAATTTAACTGAAAGTACAGCTGCTTGCATTGAATCAAGTCTTGAATTATAGCCTATATAATCATAGTGATATTTTTTAGATGCACCATGAACTCTGAACATTTTAGTCATCTGAGCTAAGTTATCATCATTGGTAATTATCATACCACCATCACCATAGCCACCTAAAGTCTTTGTAGGGAAGAAAGAGAATATACCCATATCACCAATAGTACCAGAGTGTTTGCCATGCCATCTCATACCAAAGGCTTCTGCAGCATCTTCTAGAACTCTTAAATTGTGTTTAGAAGCTACTTCCATTATTCTATCCATATTATTCATTTGAGAAAAAAGATGTATTGGTACTATACCTGCTGTGTTTGGAGTTATTTTCTCTTCTATTTTGTTTGTGTTTATTTCAAAAGTTTCTTCATCAATATCTACAAAAACAGGCTTTGCGTTATGTTTTGCTATGCAGGAAGTTGATGCTAAAAATGTAAAAGGTGATGTAATAACTTCCTTGCCATCTGTAAAACCTAAAATATGTGAAGCAATTACTAGAGCATCTGTACCAGAAGCTACACCGATAGCGTGTTTAGCTCCAGTATATGCTTTAATTTGTTCTTCAAGTTCTGTAACCTTGGGTCCTAATATAAAGCTTCCGCTTTCCACAACATCAAATATAGCCTTATTAAATTCTTCTTTTCTCTCTGAGTATTCTCTTAAAGATGTATAAAAATTAACTTTCATATTCAAGTACCTCACTTAATTTATTTTGCCATAACTTTTTCAACTGCTTTAATAAGTTCTTTAACCACATATTCAGCATCTTCTAGAGTAAGAAGGGAATAAAGTGGTACAGAAATTTCATTTGCGTATTGAGCATAAGCATTTGGATAATCTTCTATTTTGTATCCTAAGTTTTTGTAAAGTGTAAACATTGGTAGTGGAGTAAAATGTACATTAGTAGCTATATCTATTTCTGCTAAAGTTTCTATAACTTCATTTCTTTGCTCTTCACTAAAGCCTTTAATGCGAAGCAAATATAGGTGATAAGAAGTTACTGTATCGCCTTCCTTTTCAAAAGGAATTATAGCCCAATCTTTTTCACTTAAGTATTTAGTGTAAACATCAAATATAGCTTTACGTTTTTTTAGCATATCTTCATATCTTGTTAATTGTACAAGACCAATAGCAGAAGCCATATCCGTAAGATTGCATTTATATCCATCTGTAACTATGTCATATTTCCAAGCACCAGCTTTCATCTTTGAAAGAGCATCCTTTGATTGGCCATGTAATGAAGCTAATTTAAATTCTTTATATAAATCTTCTCTGCCTTTAAAGTTGTTATTGCCAAAGCTTAAAGCTCCACCTTCAGCAGTAGTGAAATTCTTTACTGCATGGAAAGAGAATATGTGAAAATCTGCTTGACCTCCAACTCTTTTTCCTTTGTATTTTGCACCAAAGGCATGAGATGAGTCAGATACAAAAATTATATCTTCACGATTTTTAGCTTTTAACATTTCACGAACTGCATCATAATCTACAGGTACTCCAGCAATGTCTACGGTATAGATTGCTTTTGTCTTAGGTGTTATAGCATCAGCTATTTTGTTTATATCTATTAAAAAGCTGTCTTTTTCAACGTCCACAAATATTGGTTTAATCCCTCTATGAAGCGATACACTTGCAGTAGCAGTATAAGTATAAGGAGTAGTTATAACCTCATCTCCTTCTTTTATATCAAAAACTTTTAATACAAGCTCTAAACCTGCAGTAGCACTATTTAAAGCTACTGCTTTGTTAGTTTCTAAATAATCGGCTAGCTTTGCTTCGAATTCAGCAGTTTTAGGTCCGGAAGTAATCCATCCTGATTTTAAAACCTCAACTACAGCATTTATTTCCTCTTCCCCTACATCTGGTGGTGAAAATGGTATTTTTTTATTCATTATAATCAATCCTTTCGTCTTTTAATTACAAATACTAATTTACTTTCTTCCTTGAAAAAAGCCAGTATCTTTTGTTATATATATACCTCCAGTTTCCTCGATCTCCTTTTGAAGAAAATTTATAAGTTGCTGGAGTTTTTTATCAGTAAATATTTCTTTTGTATTTCCTGGCATTGAGAATATATAGTCAATAAGCGGTATTGGATCAGTTACTACTAAGCTGTCATTATATCTATTTAGTCTTACCTCTTTAAACCATTTTGAAACCTGCTTTAGCCCATTTTCTAGTTGAAAACTCTCTGTTGAGTCCCAGCTTTTTGTTGTTATATTTTCAGAGTTAAATCTAGAGACGATTTCACGCATTTCCTTCATGTGATTTTTGCCTACAGTAGAGGCATAAAAGCATCCATTAGCTTTTAAAACTCTCTGTATTTCGGAAAATGCCTTATCTTTATCTGCTACATGGTAAAGCATATGGTTTGCTATAACTACATCGAAACTGTTATTATCAAATGGAATATTCTGTGCATCTGCAAGTTCAAACTTGAACCTTTGAGCTTTTGAACCTAAATTTTTTTTAGCATCTTTAAGCATACCATTTGAAAAATCCGTTAATGTAATATTCCAATAACTTGATATATAATCAAAGTTTTTTTCCCATAGGCTTCCATCACCACAGCCAAGCTCAAGTATAGAAGCCTCTTTCCGTACTTGCATTTGCTGAAAAAACCAATTCATCCATCCTTCTTTATTTGTACTGAAAAGTTCATGAATCCTTATCCTTGCTTTTAAGTTGGAGGCATTTTCATACTGCTCATTCCAATTTTTATCTATATTAATTACATTGATTATATTAATAAATTTATCCCAATTTAAGGCAGTATCAGTATCCAACATATGAACAGTTTCATCTATAGATTTTATAACCATTTGAATGTGATGTATTTTTTCTTCCATTATGGACTTTTGTATTTCTAAGGACTTTTTAAAGTCTTGATCATTTATATCATATTTCATTATGTTAGATATGTCATCTAAAGAAAGACCTATAAATTTTAGAGTCAAAATTTTTTGAAGTCTTCCAAAATCCTGCTTAGTATATAATCTGTGACCAAGGTCGTTATGAGAATTAGGTTTTAGCAAGCCTATTTTGTCATAATATCTCAATGTTCTTAAAGTGATGCCGGCTTTTTTGGCAAATTCACCGGTAGAAAACAAGGTAAGTTCCTTTTCAGACATTTTATCACCTCTATGTAGACTATTTTAACACATGACGTAAGGTAAGGCGCAAGTATTTTTTTACAAAACATATTAATTTTGAGTTAATTTTAATCACATTTATATTGGCACAATATAAAATGAAAATATGAGGAGGGGAGGTTATGTCTTCATATAGAAAAGGTTGCAGGCATTGTATGTATAGATATTTTGATTGCTGTAACTATTGCAATATATTAGGATTAGGGCCTAATTCACAAATAATATTCTTAATATTTTTACTTAAGTGTAGGAGAAGATTATAGAAAGTTTTATTCTAATAGGGCTGTTACACTAATAGATATCTACCGCCGAAAGTTGACTTACACTCCGGGATATGTTTCCAAAGCTGAAGAAACATATTCCTGCGCGTAAGTCAACTTTCTGGTGTATTTCTCTATAAATGGAACAGTCCCATTATATTTTTAAACAAAGTCATCTGTAATTTTTGAAATTTTATCTGATAACGTAGACGCTCTTAATCCTATCATCTAATTCAAATCTAAACTTTATTCTATACAGCTTTTTTCTTTTAGATATGAAATAAAGTTGTGTACAGCAGGGGGAAAATATTTGTTTTTTCGGTATGCAAAATAAATACGCCTGCAATAATCCGGATTATTGATATGTAATTTTTTAACTTTAGCATCCTTAAGAGCAGGTGCTTCGGCTATAATAGATACTCCAAAGCCTGCAGCAACTAAAGCACAAATAGCATATTCATCAGAGGCTTCGCAAATAACCTTTGGATCTAAATTGATACTTTTTAATAAATTAAAAGTGAATTTTCCGAGTCCAGAATTTTTATCATAAGCTACTAATGGATAAGGCTTAATTTCAATTAAGTCAATGCTATCAAATTTAGCAAGGGGATGATCTAGGGGAACAATGACAAATAATTCTTGTTCAATAATTGGAACAAAAGTAACATCAGGTTCATTTTCAACATAAGAGCAAAAAATTAAATCGTATTTATCCATTTTTAGACCTTCCAGCATTTCGGCAGTAAATCCTTGTTTAAAGGTAAATGTAACATTCTTATTCTGTTCTAAATTTAAAAAACTACGTACTGTCTCAGGAATATAATATTGTGCTAGTGGAGAAATATATGCAATATCAACATGGCCTTCCGAGGTGCTAGCGAACTTTTCCATTATTTTTTTAGTATTATCTAACTCGCTAAGTATTCTATCTACATGCTCTAAAAATATACGACCATATTTAGTCAATATAACATTTCGACCTTGTTTATCAAATAAACATAAACCAAGTTCTGCTTCTAAGTTCGTCATAGAGTTACTTAAACTTGGTTGAGATATATTTAATTCTAAAGCTGCTTGCCTAAAGTGCTGCAATCGAGCAATAGTTCTAAAATAATATAATTGATTCAAATTCATAGGACAGTTTCCCTCCAAAATAGATTATAAGTATTATATCACATTCGATAGACAAAAACTATCAATAAAGTGGAAAACATGTATTAGAATTATCAAAATTGTTGAATTATAATATAAATTAAGATGTGTTAAAAAAATAACTATTTTAAAATAATGACAAAACATAAACAAGCAAAGGGTTTTTTGTTGAAAAATGTTTTGCGATGTTTGATGATACTCATGAAGCTTCAATAAAAATTGCCTAAGTACTTAGGGATTAATTATTATACTTTAAGATAACGATTACTATAAAAATATTATAAATAAAAAGGAGACATTATTATGGGAGAAAGAATTACAGGACATACAGAACTTATAGGATTAATTGCATATCCAATCAGACATTCAAGTTCACCAGCAATGCACAATGAAGCATTTGCAAAATTAGGATTAGATTATGCGTATCTTGCCTTTGAAGTTGGTAATGAAGAGCTTGAAGATACTATAAAAGGTTTTAGAGCAATGAAAGTACGTGGATCAAATGTATCAATGCCTAATAAAACAGTAGTACACAAATATCTTGATAATTTATCAGAGGCAGCACAGCTTTGTGGAGCAGTTAATACAATTGTAAATGATAATGGCGTTTTAACTGGACATATTACTGATGGTATTGGATACATGCAAGCATTAAAAGATGCTGGTATTGATGTAATAGGTAAAAAGATTACAATTGTAGGAGCAGGTGGAGCAGCTACAGCAATACAAGTACAAGCTGCTTTAGATGGAGTAAAAGAAATATCAATCTTCAATCGTAAGGATGATTTTTATGCTCGTGCTGAAAAAACTGTAAAGGATATTAATGAAAAAACTAACTGTAAGGCAACTTTATATGACTTAGCAGACCTTGACAAATTAAAGGAAGAAATTAAGGATAGTTATGTATTTACAAATGCAACTGGCATGGGAATGAAACCTTTAGAAGGACAAACGTATGTTCCAGATGCAAGCTTCTTAAGACCAGATCTAATTGTAGTAGATATTGTTTATTCACCAAGAGAAACAGCATTATTAAAAATGGCAAAAGAAGCAGGATGTAAAGCAATGAATGGCTTAGGAATGATGTTATTCCAGGGAGCAGCAGCTTTTAAACTATGGACTGGACAAGATATGCCAATTGAGCATATGAAGGAAGTATTAGATATTAAATACTAAATTATTTTTAGTTTACTATAAGTAAAAAAGCGGAGGTAAAAAAAATGAAAGGCAAATATCCTAATCTTTTGTCACCAATCACTATCAATGGAATGACATTGAGAAATAGAACAGTTATGCCACCCATCGGCAGTAACTTTGCTACTGTTAGTGCTGAAGTATCAGAAGAGATGATTAAATATTATGAATTGAGGGCAAAAGGCGGTACAGGCCTTATTATCGTGGAGAACGCTTGTGTAGATTTCCCAATGGGAACTAATGGAACAAAGCAGTGCAGAATTGACGATAATCAATATGTGCCTGGGCTTTATACCTTAGTAGAGAGACTTCACGCTTATGGAGCAAAGGTTTCTATCCAATTGAACCATGCAGGAGCATCTGCTTATGCAGCAAGACTAGGTGGCATGCAACCTGTTTCTGCTTCTAACATTCCTTCAAAGACAGGTGGGGCTATTCCAAGACCTTTAACTGTAGAAGAGATGAAAGGCATCGCTAAAAAATATGGAGAAGCTGCAGCAAGAGCTCAGTTAGCAGGATTCGATTCAGTTGAAATTCATGCTGGACACTCATACCTTATCAACCAGTTTTTATCACCTTTATTTAATAACAGGACTGATGAATTTGGCGGAAGTGCTGAAAATAGAGCAAGATTTGCTGTAATGATTATTGATAGCGTAAGAGAGGCAGTAGGACTTAGATTTCCAATCTCCATAAGAGTTAGTGCTGATGATATGCTTAAGGGAGGAAATACTCTGGAAGATTCTCTAGAATTGATGGAATTCATGCAGGAAAAGGTAGACTTCCTAAACATTTCTGTAGGGCAAAATGATAATCTATATCTTCAACACGATAAAATGAGTTTAGCAGAAGGTTGGAGAAGTTATATGGCTAAAGCCTTTAAAGAAAAATTCAATAAACCAGTAATAACTTCAGGAAATATACGTTCACCAAAAGTTGCAGAAGAAATCATCTCAAAGGGAGATGCAGATCTTCTTGCTATGGGACGTGGGTTAATTGCAGAGCCATACTGGGCTAACAAAGTTGCTGATGGACAGGAGCACCTTCTTAGAAGATGCATTTCGTGTAACATAGGATGTGCTGACCATCGTCTTGCGAAGTCCCAACCAATTCGCTGTAGTATCAACCCAGATCTCTTGTTCGAAGATTCTTATAAAGAGAAAAAGGTAAAGAAAGATATTAATGTTGTAGTTATCGGAGGAGGGACAGCAGGACTGGAGGCTGCATGTACTGCTGCAGAAGTAGGATGTAATGTAACATTATTAGAACAAAAAGATAGATTAGGTGGGTTAGCTTGGATGATCGGTACAATTCCAGCAAAAGGCAGAATTCATTATTTTGTAGAGTATTTAGAAAACAGAGTAAAAGAACTTCCTAATTTGAAGATAAGACTTAACACAAAAGCTTCTGAGGAAATATTAGATGAACTAAATCCAGACCTTATAATAAATGCAACAGGATCAAAACCACTGCTTCCCCCAATAGCAGGATTGTTAGATCGTGTAGACAAAGAAGCATCGAAAATCAAATCAATATTTGGATTTATTAATAATATTAGTTCTTTTGACAAAGAATGCAAAGGTAAAAAGGTTGTAGTTGTAGGCGGTGGAGCAGTAGGACTTGATGTTGTAGAATTCTTTGCTGAAAGAGGTGCAGATGTTTCAGTTATAGAAATGATGCCTGTAATAGGAAGAGATTTAGATACTAATACAAAGCTTGATGTATACCATATGATGAAAGAAAATAAGGTTAAGCAGCTTGCAAATACATCACTTCTTAACGTTAATGATAGTTCATTTACAGTAAGAAATTCTGAAGGAGCTAGCGTAGATATAAGCTTTGATTATGGATTTGTATGCTTAGGAATGAAAGTAGAAAGTGCTGAGTTACCTAAAATTGAAGCATATGCAGAAGAAAAATGTATAAAACTTCTTAATATTGGAGATAGCGCAAAGGTAAGAAGAATAATATCCGGTGTTGAGGAAGGCAGAAATGTAGTGAAAACTTTAGAAGTAATGGGCGCATTTAAATAATTTAATTAATAGGCTGGATTTTTACATTCAGCCTCACTTATGGATCATAATGGTTAATAAGTTAACAATGAAAAAGATAAAGTTATAGCAATATATATGCATTGTTATACGATGCAAAGCACTTTGTTTATATGAAGAAATTATTATATTAAATACAATTACATTATTTTAAGTAAAAAATAGAAGGAGAAAAGAGATGAACAATAAAAAGAATTATTTTCCAACTGCATTAGCACTATATTTTATATATTTTATACATGGTATCGGAGTATCAATTTTAGGTCAATATAAACAAAATTTTGCAGGTGGCTGGGGAGCTAAGACATTAGCTAATGGTACTTTTGATGTAAGTGTGGTACTTGCTGTTATTGCGGCGCTAGGTTTAGGGCGCTTAATTACACTACCTATCTCTGGACCTTTTTCAGATAAATTTGGAAGAAGAGCTTCTGGATTAATCGGTATAGCTCTCTATGTAGCTTATTTTGTAGGTATAGCAGTTGCACCGAATATGTATATTGCTTATGCATTTGCATTAGCAGGTGGCGCCGCTAACTCTTTTTTAGATGTATGTATTATTCCATCATGCTTGGAAATATTCCCTAATGCTGGTGATGCTGCTAGTATGTTCACTAAATTTTCAATATCTATAGGACAGCTTTTACTTCCATTTATGATTGGATTTGTTGCAACAAATCATATGTCATATAAAACTATTTTCTTTATAACAGCTATATTACTTGTTGTAACAGCTATATTAATTGCAATCCTGCCGTTTCCAGCAATGAATAACAATGCTAAGGTAGAAAAGGGTGAAGGTGAAGCTAAGAAAGAGAAAATGAAATTTACAGCAACTAGTATTGCAGTTATTCTTATAGGATTTACATGTACATCAACATTTCAGTTATGGTTAAACTGTAATCAGGAATTAGGTAAATTATATGGATTAGCGAAACCCGCTCAAATTCAATCATACTATGCAATGGGCTCAATAGTTGCAGTACTCGTAACAGCTCCACTTGTAAAAAGTTTCATTAAACCAGTTAGAATTCTTGTTATTTATCCAGCAATTTCTACGATTATGCTTGCAGCTTTATACTTTATACAGTCACCGACAATGGTATTGGTGGGAGGATTTGTACTTGGATATGCAGCGGCAGGTGGAGTACTTCAGTTGGCTGTATCAACAGCAAATACTATGTTCCCAACAAATAAAGGTAAGATTACATCTATTGTCATGATTGCATCTAGTGTAGCGAACTATGTCATCCTGAATATTGCTAGTATGCTTACAAAAGCTGGTGGTGTGCAGGGACCAAAGTATGTACTTTTATTAAATATAGCAATTACCGTTGTCGGTATTTTACTTGCATTGTTTGTAAATAATCAGTATGCAAAGGAAGCAGTAGCATAAATAATATCTGCACGATTTTATAACTAGCTAGTGGTAAAGAGCTAAGTTCTTTAACTTAGCTGTTGAAAATATATACATTGACTATTGCAAAAAAAATATGATTTAATAAGTTTAATATAAAATTGGAGAGCAATGTGTTTGTGAAAGGATGGATACTTATGAAAAAAATAATCAAAGTTAAAAATGTTGAAATTGGTGAAGGATTACCAAAGATATGCGTGCCAATAGTAGGTGAAACAGTTTCACAGCTTGTAGAAGAGGCTAATTTTTTAAAAGATCTTGATTTTGATGTTGTAGAATGGCGTGTAGATTTCTTTGAAGATGTTACAAATATAGATAAGGTTAAAGAAGCATTACAACAAATTAGAACTATTTTATCTGATAAGCCTATAGTCTTTACCTTCCGTAGTGCTAAAGAAGGTGGAGAAAAAGAGATTGGTATAGAAGCTTATGTTAAATTAAATAAAATAATAGCTGAAACAAAGCTTGTTGAAATTATTGATGTTGAATTATTTAACGATGAGAAAGTTGTAAAAGAATTAATTGAAGCAGCTCATAAAAGTGGGGTAGCAGTTATTGTTTCTAACCATGATTTTGATAAGACACCAGCAAAGGAAGAGATAATATCAAGACTACGCAAGGCACAGGAATTAGGTGGAGATATACCTAAGATTGCAGTAATGCCTACTTCAACTGAAGATGTGCTTACATTGTTAGATGCTACACGTATTATGAATGAAGAATACGCAGATTGTCCTATTATAACAATGTCAATGGCAGGAAAAGGCGTAATAAGTAGAGTATCCGGTGAGTTATTTGGCTCTGCAGTAACTTTTGGTGCTGCTAAGAAAGCTTCTGCACCAGGTCAAGTTTCTGTAATAGATTTACGTAATACTCTTAAATTACTCCACAACAACATGTAAGAGTTTAGGCCGCAATAAATTTAAACTATTGTGGTCTTTTCATAATAAAACCTATAGAACAACTCTATGAGTATAATAAAATTTGTATGTTTAAAACAGGAGGGAAGTTATGATTAAAAATCCTTATTTTAAATCAGCAGCAGGAATATATTTAAGCTATTCTATGCTAGGAATGATACTTCTTATACTTTCATCCAATATGCCATTTTTAACTAAGCAATTTCATACAGATCCTGCAGGGATAAGTTTTTTAATTTCAATGGAAGGAACATGTCGTTCATTAACATTATATATTGCTGGAAGATTATCAGATAAGTTTGGTAGAAAGAGATTTTTATTTTTAGCTCCGCTTTTTGCCATAGTATTTTTAGTTGGAATACCACTTTCGCCAACTTACCAGCTAGCTATGATAGTTTCAGTCTTTGCAGGAATATCACATGCATTTATGGATGCCGCAAGTTATCCTTCTTTAATAGAGTGTTTTCCAAAAACTCCTGGTACAGCAACTGTTATAATAAAGGCATTTGTAGCAATAGGGGGAATAATTTTACCAATTATTATAACCTTTTTTGTAAAAAGAAATATGTTTTACGGATATACATTTTATGTAGTAGCAGCATTGGGGGCTTTAGTTTTTATATTAATAGCCAGCAGCAGGTTTCCTGATGAAAATAGAACTAAAATTGTAAACAATGATAATGTATTAGAAGATAAAAAATTTAAAGCTGAGCCAATACTAAAAAAAGAAGGCTTAGCACTTATAATAATAGGATTTACTTCTAATGCAACATTTATATTATTTCAAACATGGATTCCTACTTATGCTCAACATATTTTAGGTATGAGTCAAGTAAGTTCTTTAAAATTTATAAGCTATTATAGTACAGGAGCACTTGTTTCAGTGGGAATATTAGCAATACTTTTAAAGAAAACAGTTAAACCTGTGTTTATTACATTGATCTATCCTTTAATAGGCTTTATTTTACTTACAATACTATTGCTTTTCAAAACTCCAACAATTGCAACAATAGCATTTTGCTTAATAGGGATGTCTTCAGCAGGAGTATTGCAGATGGCACAAACCACAATGGGTGAACTCTTCTGGAAAAACAAAGGGGCAACAATAGCGCTAGTTTCTACTGCCAGTGGTGTAGCAGCAGCAGTAATCCCAGCTTTAACAGGTCTTATCTTAAGACATTATGATATTTTACACGTGTTTTATTTTATGATAATTATATATACAGTAGGTATTTCATGTTCTGTTTTAGCGAATATAAGATATAAAAGAATTTATGGAAATGGAGAAGACAGCATCAGTGAGGAAGTTATATAATCCTAATTCTTTTATTTATAAATACTCAAGGCCGAAAGTAAACTTATCCTATAGAGCATAAGTTTACTTTCGGCCCTTTTTCTCCATATATTAAAATAAATAATTACGGTTAGCATGTTCTATAGCAAAGTTTTTAAATTGATAAACGACTGGTGCTAGAAATTTATCTTTCATTACTGCTAAATAAAAAATTCTTTCAAAACTTGGACTTGTAATTTGAAGGACCTTTAAATTCATAAAATTTAATATAGGCATATTAGGGCAAACTGCAATTCCGAAGCTTTTGGAAACTAATCCAGCAATAACTTGGTCTTCTTCAATCTCATATATAATTTTTGGTTGTTCACCAATCTGCTCAAATAAATTATCAATTATAGGTCTAAGCCCACTTGTGTGTGTAAAAAAGATTTGAGGATATGGAATAGTATCCACTAAATCAACTGTATCCTTATTTGCAAGGGGATGATCAGGTGGAACAATTAGTACCAGTTCCTGTTTTAAAATTGGTATAAACTCAACATGTTGTTCTTTGTCTAATTTAGAACAAAAGGCAATATCATATTTTCTTTCTTTAAGTCCTTGAATAATATCAGCAGAAGTTGCTCTGGTATGAAAGTGAAATTCGATTGACTTTTCTTGATTAGCTTGCAGAAAGCTTCGAGTAATTTCTGGAACAAAATCAGTTCCAAGTGTTCTAAGGAAAGCTAGGTCGATTCTGCCTTCTCCGGAGCTAATCATTTTTAAAGTTTTTGTACTTGAATCAAGGATTTCTAGAGACTTTACAATATCATCCAAAAATATTTTTCCGCATTTTGTAAGAACTACATTTCTTCCCTCTTTTTCAAATAGAGAAACTCCAAGCTCTTTTTCTAATAAGGATATAGCATGACTTAAACTAGGTTGAGTTATTAGTAACTCTTCTGCAGCCTTCGTATAGTGTTCCAAACGTGCAAGAGTTACAAAATAGCGCAAATGATATAAATTCAATTTGGTACCCTACTTTCATAATACAATCTATATTGTTGAGGATAATTATAGCATGAACTATATATAAAATCTATGAATTATTAGGATATTATCAATTAGTTTTTATAAGATTCCTGTTATATAATTAACTTATAAATTTTAGTAAAATCGATTACTAAATAGAAATTAACTTGTTTACAATAATATATCTACCGGTAGAATAAATAAGTTCAGCAAATAAAATGGAAAATGTTACAAAATAATTGCAGTTTTTTTAGGGGAAGGGAGCATATATTATGAATAAAGAAGCTATGAAAAACACTTGTGAGGAGAAAAAAAATCAATGTCCACCAATTACAGTTAGTTCATGGACATTAGGAGATCAATGTAAATTTGAGGATAGAGTTAAAGCAGCAAAAGAAGCAGGTTATGATGGAATTGGTTTGCGTGCTGAAACCTATGTAGATGCGTTAAACGAAGGTTTGTTTGACGCTGATATCCTTGACATTCTTAAGAGATATGATATGAAGGTTACTGAAGTTGAATATATTACACTTTGGGCTGAAGATAACCGTTCTTATGAACAAAAATACAAAGAACAATTATGTTTCCATATGTGTGAATTATTTGGTGTTAACCATATCAATATTGGATTAATGGAAAACTACAGTGTAGAACATACTGCACAAAAGCTAAAAGAATTATGTCAAAGAGCAGGAAAATATGTCATTGGTGTAGAGCCTATGCCATACAGTGGTATTCCAGATGTTAAAAAGGGTTGGGCAGTGGTTAAAGAATCTGGCTGTGACAATGCTAAGCTTATTTTAGATTCATGGCACTGGGTAAGAGCAGACCAGGAAACTGATATTAAATTATTAGAAGGTATTCCAGCTGACAGGATTGTATCTATTCAAATTAATGATGTTTATGAAAGACCTTATGCAAAATCTATCTTAAGAGATGAATCAATGCATGATAGACTTGCTCCAGGTACTGGAATCAACGCAACAGAAGGTTTTGTTAAAATGATTAAAGAAAAAGGTATAGAACCTGCATGTATTGGAGTTGAAGTAATAAGCGATGCTATTTTAGCAAAAGGTGTTGCTGAGGCAGCTAAATTTACATATGAAAATACTGAAAAGGTATTGAGAAAGGCTTGGCCAGAAGTATCTTTAGTGGAAAAATAACAAAATCGATTTTAATAAATTTATATAGAAAATAGAGCCGTTAACTTGCCATTTGTGAAAGATGGACTATTACGGTTAATAGTTTTAAATAAAATCAGGTATTATGTAAACTAAACTTGAAAGGATGATTTATTTTTATGAAATTTGAATCTATGTTTACACCTATAAAAATAGGACCAATGACAGTTAAAAACCGTTTTGTAGTTCCACCTATGGGAAATAACTTTGCAAATACAGATGGAAGCATGAGTGATAATTCTGTAGCCTATTATCGTGAACGTGCAATTGGTGACTTTGGATTAATAACCTTTGAAGCCACTGTTGTTGATAAAAAAGCTAAGGGAGGTCCACGTAAACCATGTTTATTTGAGGATAGTACTGTAGAAAGCTTTAAGCGTGTTATAGATGCTTGCCATGAGGCTGGTGCAAAAATATCTATTCAGCTTCAGCATGCAGGACCAGAAGGAAATGCAGCAGTTGCAGGATATCCATTAAAAGCTGCCTCTGCTATACCTTCAGTATTTGGAAGAAATACACCTATTGCTATATCTAAAGAAGAGATTTATGAGCTCATTGAGTCATATGGTGATGCAGCGGTACGTGCGAAGAAAGCTGGAGCAGATGCAGTAGAAGTTCATTGTGCCCATGGATATTTAGTCAATAGTTTTCTTTCACCAAGAACTAATAAACGTGTAGATGAATTTGGTGGATGTTTTGAGAATAGAATGCGTTTACCTCGTTTAATAATTGAAAATATCCGCAAGAAGGTTGGAGACTCTATGGCGATTATTTGTCGTATTAATAGCTCTGACGAAATTGACGGAGGACTGGATGTTCATGATAGCGCAACAATCGCTGCTTATCTGGAAGAATGTGGAGTTGATGGCCTTCACGTTTCACGTGCAGTACATATCCGTGACGAATATATGTGGGCACCTACAGTATTGCATGCAGGATTTAGTGCGGAGCTGGTTACAGAAATTAAACGTGCAGTTAGCATACCTGTTATTGCAGTTGGACGTTTTACGGAACCACATTTTGCAGAATTATTAGTCCGTGAAGGTCGTTGCGATTTGGTTGCATTTGGACGTCAAAGTTTAGCTGATCCACATACACCAAGAAAAGCTAAAGAAGATCGCTTGGATGAATTAACTCCTTGTATCGCTTGCCTGCAGGGATGCGTTTGCAATATGTATCAGGGAAAACCAGTTAGCTGTCTTGTTAACCCATTTTTAGGACATGAGAATGAAGTGAAGGCAGCAGATACTAATAAGAAAGTAATAGTTGTTGGCGGTGGTGTTGGTGGTATGCTTGCAGGATGGGTATCCGCTATGAGAGGCCATGATGTAACTTTATTTGAAGCAACAGATACTCTTGGTGGACAGATGCGTTTAGCTGCTTACCCTCCAGGAAAAGGTGATTTAACGAACATGGTGCGTAGTTATATTACTAAATGTGAGCAACATGGAGTAAAGGTCTGTATGGACACAAAGGTAACTCCAGAAATTATTGCAGCAGAAGCACCTGATACAGTAATTATTGCTACTGGTGCAACACCATTAGTTCTTCCTATTCCAGGAATTAATGAAGCAGGGGTAATACATGCAGTAGATCTTCTTGATGGAAAAGAATCCTGCGGTAAAAAAGTCCTTGTTGTTGGAGGAGGAATGGTAGGGTGTGAAACTGCTGATTTCCTAGGAGAACAAGAGCATGAGGTTACAGTTATTGAACTTAGAGATGAAGTGGGAGCGGATGTAATTTCTGAACATCGAAAATTCTTAATGAAAAATTTTGAAAAATATAAAATTAAAACTGTTACAAATGCCAAGGTTGCAGAGTTCTTTAAAGATGGTGTAGCTTATACAATGCCAGATGGATCAGAACATCGTCTTGAAGGCTTTGATTCAATAGTGCTTGCTATGGGATCACGTGCATATGATCCACTTAGTGAAGATGTTAAAAAAGTTGTAAAGGAAACTTATGTCATTGGTGATGCTGTTAAAGCACGTAGAGCATTGGATGCAACAAAGGAAGCTTTAGAAGTTGCAATGAAAATATAGTATTAAAACTTTTAAAATAAAGAAAGAAAAATTAGCTTTATGGGGGAGATAATTATGGAAAAACGTATTTCAGGAACTACAGGTTTATTAGGATTAATAGGTACACCAGTAGGTCATTCAAAATCACCAGTTATGTATAACTACAGCTTTCAAAAGCTAGGATTGGATTATGCATATTTAGCATTTGATATACCAGTTGAAAAAGTGCCAGATGCAATTGAAGCTATAAAAACTTTTAATATGAGAGGTTCAAATGTAACAATGCCATGTAAAGGTGAAGTTACTAAATATATGGATGAACTATCTCCAGCTGCACGTATTATTGGAGCAGTTAACACAATAGTTAATGACAATGGAAAATTAACTGGGCATATAACAGATGGCATCGGATTTGTACGTAATTTAAAAGAAAATGGAGTAGAAATAAAAGGTAAAAAAGTTACTATCATGGGCGCTGGGGGAGCTGCAACAGCTATACAAGTTCAATGTGCCTTGGATGGAGCAAAGGAAATTTCTATCTTTAATGTAAAAGATGATTTCTATGTAAAGGCTGAAAAAACTGTTGAAAACATAAAAAAGGAAGTACCAGAATGCATTGTTAATTTATATGATTTAGAAGATGATCAAAGGCTTAAAGTAGAAGTTGCATCAAGTGATATTTTAATTAATGGTACACTTGTAGGAATGCACCCACATGAAGATAAAACAAATATAAAAGATACAACCATCTTCAGAAAAGACTTAGTTGTAGCAGATGTAGTATACAATCCAAAGAAAACAAAATTTTTAACAGATGCAGAAACTGCAGGATGTGAAACAATTGGTGGACTGGGAATGCTGTTATGGCAGGGTGCTGAAGCTTTTAAGCTGTATACTGGATTAGAAATGCCTGTAGAAGAAGTTAAAGAATTGTATTTTAAATAGTTTAGATAAGTTTGTCATATACCAGAATAAGTTTTTTATTGATGATAATATATCAAAAACTACCAATGGGTTGGAGTATAATTCCAACCCAATTATTGGATTATATTATTATGCCCATTCCTGCACCATTAAGAGTTAAGAATTTAACAAGAGAGCTTATTTATAATGAAAAATATAATATGATTATTGTACAGTAAAAAGTCATTAGTTTAGACATAATGAGACATATAGATGAATAAAGAGAGGAGAAAAAATAAATGAATAATAAAAAATATTATCCAACGGCTTTGGCATTATATTTTACTTACTTTGTACATGGTATAGGGGTATCAATTTTAGGACAGTACAAACAAAATTTTGCAGGTGTTTGGGGAGCAAAAACTCTAGCAAATGGTACTTTTGATGTAAGTATAGTACTTGCTGTTATTGCTGCATTAGGTTTAGGGCGTCTAATTACACTTCCTTTTTCAGGTCCTATTTCGGACAAATTTGGAAGAAGGATTTCTGGATTAATTGGTATTGCTTTATATGCAGCTTACTTTATTGGAATTGTATTATCACCAAGTATGTATGTGGCGTATATGTTTGCGCTATTAGGAGGTGCAGCTAACTCGTTTTTAGATACATGTGTTACTCCATCGTGTTTGGAGATATTTGTAAACTCTGGTGATGTCGCTAACATGTTCACTAAATTTTCCATATCAATGTCGCAATTTTTACTTCCATTCATTATTGGTTTTGTCGCAGGAAATGGAATGTCATATAAAGCTATTTTCTTTGTAACAGCTGCGTTACTTATTATAGATGGTATTTTGATTGCATTTATGCCCTTCCCACCAATGAACACTAGTGTGTCAAAAGGAGAAGCTAAAACAGTAAAAGAAAAAATGAAATTTACACCAACAAGTATTGCAATCATTCTTATAGGGTTTACATGTACATCAACATTTCAGCTGTGGTTAAATTGTAATCAGGAATTAGGTAAATTATATGGACTAGCTAAGCCAAGTCAAATTCAGTCATATTATGCAATGGGATCAATCATAGCTGTACTAGTAACAGCAGCTTTAGTAAAAAGCTTTATTAAACCAGTTAGAATACTAGTTATATATCCTACACTTGCTACAATTATGCTAATGATTATATATTTTATACAGACACCAACTATATGCTTAATAGGCGGATTTGTAATTGGATTCACCGCAGCAGGTGGTGTACTTCAGCTGGCAGTATCAACAGCAAATTCTATGTTTCCTACAAATAAAGGGAAAATTACATCTATAGTTATGATTTCATCTAGTGTAGCAAATTATGTTATCTTAAATATTGCTAGTATAATTACAAAGTCTGGTGGAGTACAGGGACCCAAATATGTGCTTTTATTCAACGCAGTAATTACTATTGTAGGTATTCTTCTTGCATTGTTTGTAAATAGACAATATGCAAAGGCGGCAATGTAAGATATATACTAAGTTTAATTAAAATTTGGAGGGAGAATAATGGAACAAAACAATTTAGGTGGTTTAGGGACTAAACCAACCCAAAAACGATGGTTTGTACTTTTTCTAGTATGCTTAATAACTTTTGTAAATTATTTAGACCGTGCAAATCTTGCAGTGGCTGCTCCTTTCTTATCAAAGGATCTTAGATTAAATGCTGCGATGATGGGGGTTATATTTTCTGCTATGGGATGGTCATATACTATTATGCAGATTCCTTGTGGATGGCTCCTTGATCGATTCGGACCTAGGCTAATATACGGAGTTGCGCTTGTGGGATGGTCACTTATTACTACAGCTATTTCTATTTCATCTGGTTTCCGGAGCATGATTGCTTTTAGACTTGGTCTTGGATTTTTTGAAGCTCCAGCATTTCCAGCAAATAATCGTATTGTTACTGCATGGTTTCCTTCTAAGGAGCGTGGTTTAGCTATTGGTGCGTATACTGGAGCTGAATATATAGGACTTGCCCTATGTACACCTATACTTACCTGGCTTCTAATAAAATTTGGGTGGAGGTCTATTTTTATTACCACTGGTTTAATAGGAGTTGCATGTGCTTTTATTTGGTTTGCAGCTTATCATGATCCAGCAAAGTTTAAAGGAGTTAATAAAGCAGAACTTGATTTAATTAAAAAAGGTGGAGGACTCTCAGATACTGTTGTTGAACAGAAGAAAGTTACTTGGAAAGAGATGAAATATCTATTCAATAGTCGTCAGTTATGGGGAATGTATATAGGTGGTTTTGCTAATGCTGCTATCCTTTTTTTCTTTATGACATGGTTTCCATCTTACCTTGTAAGTGAAAAGCACATGGCTATTATAAAGGTTGGAATTTATGGAGCGTTACCTTATTTATCGGCAATTGCAGGGGTTCTTATAGCTGGAAAGTGGTCAGATTGGATGATTTCTAAGAAATATAGTTTGGGAATGGCTCGTAAACTTCCTGTTATTGTTGGGTTGTTACTTGCCTCTGTAATTATAGGAGCCAACTATAGTAATAATGTTAACGTTGTTATTACTTTTATGTGTATAGCATTTTTTGGACAAGGAATGGCATCAGCTATTACCTGGGCTTTGTTGTCTGAGATAGTTCCAAAGGAGCTAGTTGGGTCATGTGGTGGAACTTATAATTTTATAACTAATTTAGGAGGAACCTTGTCTCCAGCTATAGTTGGATATCTTATTGCAACAACTGGATCTTATGCAGCGGCCTTAGTATTTGTTTCTTCTATGGGACTTCTAGGAGCATTTTCTTACATATTTATTATAGGAAAACCTTCACGTATTTTAATTCCTGATTGATTATATACAGATACTCAAAATTAAGTAATATATAAAAACTTGTTTTAAGAGAGGAGAATTTAAAAATGATAAAAGTTGTGGCAAAAAGTTATGTTATGGAAGGTAAATTTGAAGAGTACATGAATTTATGCAAAAAGTTAGTTGAAAAAACGAGGGAAGAAGAAGGATGCATAAAATATGAGGTATATCAAGATGAAAAATGCTCTACAGTATTGACGATTATTGAAGAATGGGAAAGCAGGGAAGCCCTAGATAAGCATATGGTATCAGAGCATTTTAAAAGAATAGTTCCTATACTTGGTAAGTTTAGAGCAAAACAATCCGATGTAAATGTATACAATAAGGTGATTTAAAATTTTATCCAATCTTATATTGACATAAAAAGGTTAGATGATATAATTATAATAATATAGAATTTATCTATATTAAAGATATATTTGGGGGATAATATTATGAAAAATATCATTGGAAAGGGAATAAGCGGAAAATATTATTTTTATTTTAGCTGGGGCTACTTTTATTTTAGCGCTGGTTACTTGTTCTGCAAAATATTAGTTCCAATTTTCAATGAGTTTAATAAATCGAAATTTAATATGTGTAGAAATATTCTATACGTATAAGGTTATAAATTTCATTTACAAAATAAGACTCATTAGAGTCTTATTTTTTTATACAATATTATCCATTCTGATTTGTAGCTGCAGTAAGAACTCTATAGCGCGCAAAAGAGTTTTTAACTATATAAATCATATGTATTTCGTATACGATATTATAAATAATTAGGTATTATATAAAACTAAAAAATAATTTTAATTTATTAAAAAATTAAGGAGATGAAAAGCATGAATAAAAATATAATTTTAATAGGTAGTCCTGATTCTCACAAGGCTATTATAGGTAAAACTTTATCTAAAAGATTAGGATTAAAGTTTATTGATATGGATCAACATGTAATAAATAAAGATAGCAAATTTTCACCTGTTGAAATTTCAACGGCAGAATCAATTGAAAAATTAGTTAAGGGTAAATCATTAGTAATTTCTGCTGAAACAGATTTTATAAAAAATAATTTAAGTATAAAAGAATTAAGAGAAAATGGAGTTATAATTTTTATAGATAAATCTGTAGAAAATATTGTAGAAGATGAGAAACTGACCAACGATAGTAGACTTTCAAAAGATGAAGGCGGTAAACTTCGCGAACATTTTTCTGAGGAATATAAATTTTGTAGAAAATGTTGTGATTTACATTTAACTAATAATAATAATGTCGATGAAATTGTATACTATATTTCATCTATTTGTTCTTAATTTTTAGTATATTTAATAATTGATGTTATTTTGCAACTTTATCATTATATATTGATAAGAGAAATAGATGGATGATAATTTAAAAAATGGATATATTAGTACTCCAATAAAAAATAGCTTGAGTTAAAAGCTTTAAAACTCAAGCCATTTTTTTATTATTTTTTATAAAATAAGTGGTTATGAATATAACTGATTGTTAATATATAACGTAGATAAAACCATTAGATATGATTTAATTATCTAATGGTTTTGCTTAATTTTTTGACACAAAATATCCGCTGCATCATTGACTTGTTATTTTCATTTAGATGACTAACTTAGAGATATGGAAGTTGAAAAAGCACAATTTGATATATCTATATTTGATACTTTTATTATTTCATCGATAGCGTCATCAATATTACGGTTGTTTATTATTTGAAAATCACAATAATTTTTGTATAATTCATATCTTTCATCAAGAAGCTCGTATATTTTATGAACACCTTGTTTCAATAAAGGTCTATTTGAAGTTTTAAGGTCTGTTATAATATTTTCTACAGGTCTATCTAAGAATATTATATTTCCGGTTTTTCTTAAAGCCTTTATGTTATCAGGATTTTTAATTACTCCGCCACCTGTAGATATTACCAGTCCATTTTTTTTACTTAAACTAGTAACTGCTTCACTTTCAAGTTTTCTGAAATATGGTTCGCCCTTCTCAAATATTTCAGGAACAGTTTTTCCAGCACATTCTTCTATATAACAATCTACATCTATAAAGCCAATATTTAAAGTTTTAGCTAACAATTGACCAATAGTTGTTTTGCCAGAACCTGGCATTCCAATTAAAACTATATTTCTATCCAAATTACACATTATAATACCACCTAACTTTAATTTATTTTAATTTCATCATATATTTCATCAGCTAATTCATTTGGAATTTTTATTCCTCGCCAAATTTCCTGCGAAGCAACTGCTTGAGCAACTAGCATATATAAACCATTTACAGCTCTAAGGCCCATTTGCTTAGCTTGTTGTAAAAAAACTGTTTCAGAAGGATTATATATTAGATCTATTGCTGTGCTGAATTTGCTTAGAATATGAGTATCTACAGGACAATTATACATGTCAGGATACATACCACAAGGAGTACAATTTATAATTAAATCCTGGTTTTTTAATTTTTCTATTTCACTGTAGGATATTATTTTTAAATTACTAATATTACAATGGGTTTTAGGAGTTCGACTTACAAATATAATATCGTTGATATTATTATCCATAAGATACTGAACTACAGCTTTAGATGCCCCGCCAGTACCTAATATTACAGCATTTTTATTTTCGATATTTACATTTGCCTTTTTTAAACTTGCACCAAATCCATTGTAATCTGTATTATATCCTGTTAAAATTCCATTATTAAAACTTATTGTGTTAACTGCACCGATTTTTTCAGCTTCATGAGAAAGCTTATCAAGATATTGAATCACATCGACTTTATAGGGAATTGTTACGTTGACACCCATACACCCTAAGGCTTTCAAGCCGTCAATTGATGTTTTTAAGTCTGATTGCTTTAACTCAAATAAATTATACACTGCATTAGAATTAGTATTTTTTAATATTAGGCTGTGCAACTTGGGTGAAAAGCTATGTCCTAGTTTCAGCCCTATAAGTCCATAGAAATTACTCATATTTATATATTAACCTCCTTATATCAAGTTAATGTTTTAAGGTCATAGAAACTTAGTACTAAGTGTGTTCAAAGAGTATATATACTGAAATAATTGCACTATATAAGCACTATTATTTGATTTTAAACAGAATGCTAAATTATTTTAGTAAAAAGATATAAAAAAATAAGGCCCTTAATGAGCCTTGTTAACTAAATTAAATATATCTATGCTAATTGCACACTAAGGTTACCTTTAGAAATATATTTATATTTATTAAACTCATTAGAAAAAGCAGTAAGTATTTTTTTGCAATAAAAGTAGCTAGCGCTAAAATAAAAATAGCCCCAGTTAAAAAAGTAAAAATAAAAATTTTCGCTTATTCCTTTTCTAATGATATTATTCATCGATTTTTCCTCCTAATATGATATTTAAAAAAGTTTTGGATAATTTTCTGTTTGGTATAATGGATTTGTATTTAAAACCATTATACCAACTTTATATTTTATGTCAATAAAGAAAAGATATATATAATTTTTATAAGTTTCTTATAATATCAATGTTTTAATAGAGTTTATAAAATAGTGAATAAAAAATATTTTGCAATTTATATAATGCAATAAATTAGTTAATTTATTATACTGTAAAGCTTGCATTAAATAGATATGTATTTCTTTATATATACTAAAGTAAGTTATTTGATGCAAAGTAGTAGTAACTAATTAGTAACTTAAGTACTAAAAAGTGCTTTCTTGAATAGAATTTTCATGTAAATCTATAATATTCATATGAAGAAATTTTAATAAATATTTTATATTCAATCTTAGAAGTGTTTATATGTTTGAGGTACGAGTTTTAGGAGGTGTAAAGTAATGATAAAAGATTTAATATTAAAAAACAGAAGCTATAGAAGATTTTATCAGGATACTAATATAAGTTTAGAAGAGTTAAAGGAACTTATAGATCTTGCTAGGTTATCCTCTTCAGGAACTAATAAGCAGTCGCTTAAGTATATTCTGTCTAATGATTATGAAAAAAATGAAAAAGTATTTAAACAGCTTGGATGGGCTGGATATTTAAAAGACTGGAAAGGACCTGAAGAAGGAGAGAGGCCGAGTGCTTATATAATTATGCTCAATGATTTAAGTATTAGTCGAAATTACTTTTGGGATCATGGAATAGCAGCTCAAAGCATCCTTTTGGGGGCTACAGAAAAAGGACTAGGAGGATGCATGTTTGGTAATGTTAATAAAGAAAAATTAGCAGAAGAATTGCATATTGGCGATAATTATGAAATTATTATGGTAATTGCTTTGGGAAAAACAAAGGAAAATGTAGTATTGGAAGAACTACCACCCTCTGGTGATATTAAATATTGGAGAGATGAAAATTCTGTTCATCATGTTCCTAAAAGAGCACTAGAAGATATTATTTTAGATATTTAGTGTAAAATAATAAATTTCAATAAATAAACAAGGTATATAATTAATATGTGAAAAGGAGTGTTAAACAATGAAATTCAAATTTGATCACAATAACATTAATGTATTAGATCTTGAGAAGAGTGTAAACTTTTATAAGGAGGCATTAGGTTTTGAAGAAACTAGAAGATATCATGCACCAGATGGAAGTTTTACATTAGTTTTCTTAAAAGATGAAGGCAGTCAACATACTTTAGAGCTTACTTATCTTACAGATAGAAAAGAACCTTATAACTTAGGTGATAACGAGATACACATGGCTGTCACTACAGACGAATTTGATAAGGCCTATGAGCACCATAAAAATATGGGATGTATTTGTTATGAAAATAAAGGAATGGGACTTTATTTTATAGCAGACCCAGATGGATATTGGACAGAAATTCTGCCAAGAAAAAATGTAGTATAAATAAGGCTTGAGGTGGATTGAATTTTGAATAGAGTTAAAATAAATTATTTGTATCATTCAGGATTTACAGTAGAAACAAAATCAAGTCTACTAGTTTTTGATTATTTTAAGGATAGCAGTGACAACAAAAAAAGAAGCTTAGAAAATGGAGTCATCACTGAGGATGTGTTAAAAACGGAAAAGAATATTTTGGTTTTTTCCACACATTCACACTATGATCATTTTAACCCTTCAATATTATCATGGAGTAAAGTAAATCCCAAAATTAAATATATTTTAAGTAGCGATATACAAAAAACTGTGGATTTAGAATATTGTGTGCATATATCTGAGAATGAAAGTATAAGGATCCATAATGTAGATATAAAGGCTTATGGATCTACAGATGTTGGAATATCCATGCTTGTAAATGTAGATGGAATTTCAATATTTCATGCAGGTGATTTAAATTGGTGGCATTGGAAAGATGAAAGCGATGAGGATAACTTAGCAATGGAAAAAGCCTTTAAGGAAAAGGTGGAGAAATTATCTAATGAAAAGATAGACATAGCATTTTTCCCTGTGGATAGCAGACTGGAAGAATACTATGATCTTGGAGGAGAGTATTTTATAAAAAAAGTAAAACCAAAACTTTTCGTTCCAATGCACTTTGCCGATAATCCTGAGATAACTAAGAAATTTAAGGAAAAGATAAAAAGTAGCTCTACAGACATTGTAGAAATATACAGCAGAGGACAGGAAATCTTATTTTAAATAAGATTTCCATTCACTGCGAAGAATCCCATAAAGGTACATATCGTGCCTTTTGCCATCTCTGTGAACAAATTCTCTATATATCCCTTCTCTCTTAAAGCCAAGGCTTTCATAAAGCTTTATAGCTGGTGTATTATAGGAAAGTACATTAAGCTGAATTCTATGCAAATTTAATTCTTCAAATCCAAAATCCATGGTAAGCGATAAAGACTCTTTTCCGAGTCCTTTCCCTTTAAAAGAGTCATCTCCAATACCTATGTAGATAGTAGCAACACCATTATTCCATAATATATTTTCAAATCCTGTGACACCTATAAATTTATTTTCGGCTATAGTTCTAACTGCGAATATATATCTATCATTTGAAGTTCTTATAGCGGTAAGCATTGATAAAAGTTCTGATTGAGATTTAGGAAATGCTGCTACCATGTCATAATTTCTTAGAAAGTTTATATCATTATACCAATCTTCAAAGATATTTAAATCATTTTCCTTTAGTGATGTTAACCTTAGGTTATTTCCTTTAAGTAAATTACTTTTTAACATTTTTCCACCTCAACATTAAGTTTAAAACTTATATATACCCACTGACGACACTTAACTTATACTCCGGTATATGTTAAATGTCTAGTGTGGTTATCTATATTTTTGATTTTTATACAAAGACTACTTTATTATAAACTATAATCTTCTAACAGTTCAATGTTGATAGTATATTAATATAGTAGTATAAAGCGGATACTTGTTGCTAGTCTGTATCAAAGTTATAATAAAAGAAAGGTTATTATATGAAATATACTTTTTATTTTTAGAATTTAAATATAGTATAATTAATACAATATATTGCATAGAAAATATTTGTTTAGGAAAGGAGTTTCTATTGATATCATGAATAAAAGTATATGAATCAATAGAGAACTAATTATGATAAGTGTTACAAAATTATTATGTAATTCTCAAAATTTTGGAGACAAACTACGTTATGTTAAAGGAGCAGCGGAAGAAAAACATGGTGTTAGTCCAGGTAGAGGTCCAGTGGTTGTATGGAATTGTACAAAAACTTGTAATTTAAAATGTGTACATTGTTATGCAAATTCAGATTGTAATAAATACGAAGGAGAATTAAGTTTAACAGAAGCTAAAAGCTTTATTAATGATTTAGGTGAATTTAGAGTTCCAGTTATACTTTTTTCCGGAGGTGAACCACTTCTTAGAAATGATATATTTGAACTTATCGAACATTCAAGTAAAAATAGCATAAGAAGTACTATTTCTACGAATGGCACTCTAATAGATAAAGAGGTAAGCGAAAGTTTAAAAAAGTTAAATGTAGGATATGTTGGAGTAAGCTTAGATGGAATTGGATCAAGGCATGATGAATTCAGAAAAACAAAAGGAAGCTTTGATAAGGCATTAAGAGGAATCAGAAATTGCTTAGAAATAAACCAGAAGGTTGGACTAAGGTTTACGATAAATCAATATAATTATGATCAACTAGAAGATATATTTAGGCTTATTAAGGAAGAAAGAATACCAAGGGTGTGCTTTTATCATCTTGTTTACTCGGGAAGAGGAAGTGAAATGATGAAAGCAGACATATCAAAAGATGAGGCAAGGTCTGCAATGGATTTAATAATCGAAAAGACAATGGAACTTGGGAAAGACTACGAGATTTTAACTGTGGACAACCATGCAGATTCGGTATATATATATTTGCAAATGCAAAAAAGGAATCCAAAGCTTGCTGAAAAAGTATGGGATTTAATCAGCAAAAATGGAGGAAATAGATCTGGAATGGCTTTTGGCAATGTAGATTACTATGGCGAGGTTCATCCTGACCAATTTACATGGCAGTATACCTTCGGAAATGTTAAATATGAAAAATTTAGTAATATATGGAAGGATAGCGGTGATTCTATACTTGAAGGGCTAAGGAATAGGAAAACATTGTTAAAAGGAAGATGCAGCAGATGCAAATGGATTTCTGTGTGTAATGGGAATTTTAGGACACGAGCAGAAGCAGTTAGTGGAGATTTTTGGGATTCAGACCCAGCTTGTTATTTAACAGATACAGAAATAGGGATATAATATGAGATTAAGCAAAATTAAGGAGGACAGCAAATGATAGTATCATGGAATATTACCAATAAATGCAATATGTATTGCGACCATTGTTATAGAGATGCGGGGGAAAAAAATAGTGGAGAGCTTACTACAGAGGAAGGAAAAGCTCTTATAAGGGAAATTGCTAAGGCAGGGTTTAAAATAATGATCTTTTCAGGCGGAGAGCCGTTGGTAAGGGAAGACATATTTGAATTAATAAATTATGCAAGTGAACTAAAATTAAGGCCGGTTATAGGAACAAACGGTACACTAATCAGTCATGAAGTGGCAGTTAAATTAAAGGAAAGTGGTCTAAAAGCTGTAGGAATAAGCTTAGATAGTTTGGATAGAAACAAGCATGACAAATTTAGAAAGTATAAAAATGCTTGGAAGGATGCTTTGTATGGAATGAAAAATTGTAGAGATGTGGGTCTGCCATTTCAAATTCATACTACAGTTATGAGTTGGAATAAGGATGAGATTATTGATATAATAGACTTTACTGTTGCAATGGGTGGAGCAGCTCATTATCCGTTTTTTTTAGTACCTACAGGTAGGGGCGCTGATATTGCTGAGAAATCATTAGATAGAGATAAGTATGAAGAGATACTCAAGCTTATTATGGCAAAGCAGAAAGAAGTAAATATAGAGATAAAACCAACTTGTGCACCACAGTTTGTTAGAATTGCAAATGAATTAGATATAGAAACTAGATTTGCTAAAGGATGTATTGCTGGAAGAAGCTATTGCATTATAAGTCCTAAAGGAGATGTTCAACCTTGTGCTTACCTAAATAAAGTTGCAGGAAATGTAAGAGAAGCTTCTTTCAGTGAAATTTGGAAATACAGTGAGATTTTTAATGAGCTTAGAACATATAATTATGGAGAAAGTTGTGGAAGCTGTAAATACAAAAATTCTTGTGGGGGATGTAGAGCAAGGGCAGCTTATTATAATGGTGGCGACTATATGGCTGGAGACTCTATGTGTATATATGCTAAAAGTAAATAGGGTTGTAAGGGTGAAAGACAGTTTTTGTTCTTGAAGCCTATAAATTACCCATGGTTTATGATATGAATTTTAAGCAGTTTAATTAGAGGTGTTGAATGGATATTATAGATAGAAAGCTAATCAATTTAGTTCAAAATGGATTACCAATAGAATCACGGCCATTCTTAGCGTTGGCTGAAGAACTTAGTATAACTGAAAGAGAGGTTATTGAAAGGTTAGAAGCCTTAAAAAAGCATGGATATATAAGAAGAATAGGTGGAATTTTTGATTCAAAAAAGTTAGGATATGTTAGTACTTTATGTGCAATTAGCGTTCCAAAGGGAAAAGTAGAAGAAGTATCAAAAATAATTAACAGTTATGAGGAAGTAACCCATAATTATATTAGAGAGCATCATTATAATATGTGGTTTACACTAATAGCATCTTCAAAAGAAAGAATAGATACTATTATAGAGGATATAAAATTAAAGACCTCAATAAATGAATTACTGAACTTGCCTTCTATTAAATTATTTAAAATTAAAGCCACTTTTGATGTCACTGGGAGGTAATAAATGTTTGATATAATAGATAAAGCAATCATCAATAAACTTTCGGGGGATATTTCTTTAGTAGAAGAACCTTATAAGAAAATAGCAGAAGAGTTAGGAATAACAGAAAGGGAAGTATTGAATAGAATAAAAGAATTTCAAGATAAAGAAATAATTAGAAGAATAGGCGCAATTTTATATCACAGAGAAGTAGGGTATAAGTGGAATGCCATGGTAGTATGGGCAGTACCACAGGATTCTATAGAGAAGACTGCTAGTTTAATGTGTTCTTTTAAAGAAGTTACTCATTGCTATGAACGTCCTACTTGTAGTAGTTGGCCTTATAATATCTTTACAATGATACACGGAGAAAGTAAGAAACAGTGTGAAAGTATTGTAAAACAAATATATGAAAGAGTAAATTCCTATGATTATAAAATCTTATATAGTTTAAGGGAACTTAAAAAGAGCAGTAAAAAGTACTTTTGAGTAGTAAGATAATTTAAATTAGGAGGCTGTTGCGCTTATAGATAACTTTCTGTTTTGAAGTTCTTTATAATACAACAGCTCGTTTATTTATAACAATTCAATTTCTTTAGGTATTATTTTTTTATTAGAATTTCCAAATTTACTAGTTCCCCAAACTCCAACAAGTATCATTATTGAACCTACAATATGATAGTATTTAAAACCTTCATTCAATACAATCACACCTGCGGCAATAGATACTATTGTAGAAAGATTCGAAAATACCGTAGATTTAGAAGCCTCAATCTTGGACAGAGTAAAGTTTAATAGAAGAAAAGCAATAACTGAAGATATAATGCCTAAGTAAAAAATTGATATAATAAAATCTTTACTCTTAAGTGGTAAAAAATAGTTTTCAAGCGTGCCAAGAATTAAATGCTCTGAAATTGAGACTATATTAAAAAACAAAGCGCCTAAACCCATCATGAAATATGTTATTTCAATAGGTGTAAAACTTGAGGAAAGTTTTCTAGAGAGTATATTAAATATGGCAGCGGACATAACAGTAATTATAAGAAGTATAACTCCAAGAGAACTTGTATTTCCGGAACCTTTAGTATCCATAAAAGCGATAAAAGATACTCCAATTACTGAAAGAATTATAAAAGCTAACTGAGTAATAGAAAACTTTTCCTTAAGGAAATAGGATGCTAGAACTGTAACTATTATAGGAACAAGTGCAATCATAATTCCAGCAAATGACGAAGAAGAATTTTTAATCCCATAAGTTTCAAAAATAAAATATATTACTGGTTGCATTAAAGCAAGGAAAAATAAGTTTTTTATAGATTTATTCTTATAATTTACAGTAATAACTTTAAAAATTATAAGCAAAGACATTATCGTAAAAGCAGTTAAAAATCTAAAAGAAAGCAATGAAAAAGGAGAAGCTATGTCTAAAGCTTTTTTAGAGAATAAAAAACTCAATCCAAATATGATAGATGTTGTAGTCGCAGATGCATAAGGAAGTATATTTTTATTGTAATTCATAAGAATCCTCCATTTTGATTGATGTAATACTTTCATAAAAAGAAGTCTAAGAATTTTCACTTACTAATTAATATAATACAATTATAATTATATATCATATAATTGCAATAAGAATTTCATTTATTCATAAATAAGTTTTTTCTATATTGATTTATAAGACAATTTATGATAAATTGTCCTTAGAAATTGATAGTAACTAAATATAAATTTACATTATAAGAGAAACAACTATCATTTGTTTCTCTATTTTATTTAAAGGGGATAGAGGGAATTTTATGTTTGAACTTAAGAAAGATAAAAAGATATATGTAGTAACAAATAGAAAACTTATAAAAGAAGATAACATTTACAATGTAATAGAAGCATGTGCTAAAAAAGGTACTGATGCTGTAATTTTGAGAGAAAAAGATTTAGAGTATGATGATCTTAGAAAATTAGCTGAAGGCATTAAAATTATAACTGAAAAATATAATATTTTGTTAATTATAAATGGAAATATAAATGTGGCTGTAGACATAGAAGCAGATGGCTTCCATACTGGTTTTAATAGTTTTAAAGATATGGTAAAAAATAATATATTAAATTTTAAGATTGAGGCTAGTAAAGTACAAAAGAAGTTTCTTTATGGAGTTTCAGTTCATAGTATAAATGAAGGTATTGAAGCAGAAAAGCTTCAAGCAGATTACTTAATAGCCGGCAATGTATTTGAAACAGATTGTAAGCCTGGGTTAAAGGGCAGAGGGTTAGAATTTATAGAAGATTTAAGTAGAAATGTGAACATACCTGTTATAGCTATAGGAGGCATAAATCATAGCAATATAGAAGAAATTTTAAATTCTGGAGCTGAAGGCGCTGCAGTGATGTCTTATGCAATGAAAATTACCACAGAAAATAAGTAGTTTATATAAAAAATATTAAAGAAAATGAATGCTGTGAAAAGAAATTATTTCAAGACCTAGAAGATAGAGAAAAGGAAATACATAAGATAATGGGGCTATGAGGAATAATAGAATAAATAATATTAAAAAATTAATTTTATAATGTAACCTTTAAACTGTTGATATAATATCATATATTAGTTTGAATAGATAACTTATTACAAATGGATTAGTAAACTAATTAAAAAATTATTAAAAAGGTGTTGACTTATATCTATACACTAGTTATAATAAAGAACATAAAGTTGAATCTTCAGAAAAGCGATGACAGGGAGAGTAAATATAATCAAGATTTAAAGCGAGTTCGGAATGGTGAGAGCCGAATATGAAGTTTATATTGAAGAACACCCTAGAGTGCTAACCGAAATATTAAAAAGTAGGCTTAGACGTAGTGTCCAACGTTACAAGGACTAGGTATCGATAAAAATGGTAAATGTTTTGTTATCTGTACCGATAAGAGATAGCTAAAAGCTAATTTAGGGTGGCACCACGGAATATATCCGTCCCTATACCGAGAGGTATAGGGACGTTTTTTATTTGTGTAAACTGCAATATACAAAGCCATTTTGAAAAACACTCTTATCTACAAAATAACATATTTAACTAAACTTTACTGTCATACCTACTGAGAGAGCTTAAGGCTAATTTGGGTGGCACCACGGATATGTATTCGTCCCTATATCTATAAAGGATATGGAGGCGAATTTTTTATTTCTAAAAATGGCAATATAAACATAATTACAAAGAATTTTAGTTGAAAAATTCTATCTTATATTAATTTATATCTAACAAATTTAGGAGGTAAAGTTATGGAAAAGGTACAAGAAAGATTATATGTAGAACAAGTTAAGGAAATGGATGTAGAAGAGGTCTTAGTAAAGGGATGGGTTCATAAAATAATTGATTTTGGAAAGTTTGGATTTATACACTTAAGAGATAAAACTGGTATACTTCAGTTAGTAGTAGATAAAGAAGTGTTAAAAGGCTTAAGACTTGAAATGAGTATAGAAGTTATTGGAACTAAAGTTGTTAACGAAAAGGCTCCAGGTGGAGTGGAAATACAGGTTAAAGGATTAGAGGTAATAGGAAATACCTATTATGAAATGTTACCAATACCAGTTAACGAATATAAAAAGAAAGCACATTTAGAAACTCAATTAGATTATAGATATATAAGCTTAAGAAACCCAAAGACAAGAGCAGCTTTTAAGGTTCAGCAGGAAATAGTTACAGCTTTTAGAGAGTATTTATTAGCTAATAACTTTTCGGAAATTCATACACCAAAGATTCTAGGTGCAAGTACTGAGGGGGGTTCTGAAGTATTTACTATAAACTATTTTGAAAAGAGAGCATTTTTGGCTCAAAGTCCACAGTTCTTTAAGCAAATGATGGTAGGAGCAGGATTTGAAAAGGTATTTGAAATAGCTCCAGCATATAGAGCAGAACTTCACAACACTTACAGACATTTAAATGAATATATAAGTCTTGATTTAGAAATGGGATTCATAAAAGATGAAAATGACATTATGGATTTAGAGGAAGGTTTTATAAGACACTTATTCCAGCATTTAAGAAAGACTTGTCAAAAAGAATTGGCAATGTACGATGTAAGCCTTCCAGAAAAAGTTGAAATTCCAAGAATACCATTAGCAGAAGCGCACAGAATACTTTTAGAGGAATATGGTAAAAGATCTCCAGTAGGAAATATTGATGCTGAAGGAGAAGAACTTTTCTCAAAATATATAAAAGAAAAATATGATAGTGATTTTGTATTTTTAACAGCTTATCCAATTAAAAAGAGACCTATGTATGCTATGCCGGATGAAGATGGAATGACAAAGAGCTTTGACCTTATATATAAAGGACTTGAAATAACTACTGGAGGTCAAAGAATACACGATTATGAAATGTTAAAAGAAAATATAAAGAAATTTGGATTTAACCCAGAGGATTATGGTTTCTATTTAGAAAGCTTTAGATATGGAATGCCACCACACGGTGGATTGGCTATAGGACTTGAAAGAATTACAATGAAAATTCTTAACCTAAGCAATATAAGAGAAGCTACATTACTTCCAAGAGATATGAAGAGATTAGAACCTTAGGATATTTTTAAAAAGTTGAGGCTGTTGCACTAAGAAATTTATATACATCATATTGCTTTGTAAGTTTGAAATTAGAACAATGTATTGTAGTAATTATTCTTAATGCGACACCTCCAAGGTATTAGAAAGTATATTGATTTAGAAATAGGAGGAGTTAAAGATGATAAGCATTGATGAGGTTAAATATATTGCAAAGCTTGCAAAACTTAAGGTTACTGACGACGAAGCAGAAAAAATGGCTAAAGATTTCGAAGGAATATTAGGACATTTTGCATCTATAGATAAATTTGATTTAAGCGGTGTAGATTTGAATAAATATGATGAGGGATTAAAATCCTTTGTTAGAGAAGATGAAGTAAAAGTTTATGAAGAGAAGAAAAAATTATTCCAGAATGTTAAAAGCATGAGAGACGTTTACGTTGAAGTTCCAAAGATAATAGAATAATTAAAGTGGAATTAAGGTTCTTTAAACTGTTAAAATGCCTTAATTCTCACTCTAATTTAAAATCAGGAGGTTGTAAATATGGAAATACAAGCTATGACAGCTTTTGAAATAAAAAAAGGTATAGAAGAAAGAAAATTTACTTCAGAAGAAATAGTAAAAAAGCTTTTCGAAAGAATAAAAGAAGTAGATCCAAAGGTAGAAGCATATATTACTCTTTGTGAAGAAGAAGCTATAAAATCTGCTAAAGCAGTAGATGAAAAAGTTAGAAAAGGAGAAAAGCTTGGAAGATTTGCAGGAGTACCTATTGCAATTAAAGATAACATATGTACAGATGGAATAAAAACTACTTGTGCATCAAAAATGCTGGAAGACTTTATTCCTCCATATGATGCTACTGTAATTGAAAAGTTAAAGACAGAAGATGCAGTTATTATAGGAAAAACTAATATGGATGAGTTTGCCATGGGATCTTCTACAGAAAACTCAGCTTTTATGAAAACTAAAAATCCATGGGATTTAAAAAGAGTTCCTGGTGGATCTTCAGGTGGATCTGCTGCAGTAGTAGCAGCTGGAATTGCTCCAGTATCACTAGGTTCTGATACAGGTGGTTCAATTCGTCAACCAGCAGCATTTTGTGGAGTAGTTGGATTAAAGCCAACTTACGGATTAATATCCAGATTTGGACTTGTAGCTTTTGCATCATCTCTTGATCAAATAGGACCTTTCGGAAAAACAGTTGAAGATTGTGCAATGACACTAGAAGTTATAGCAGGTTATGATAAAATGGATAGCACTAGTTCAAGAGAAGAAGTTGAAACAGATTATTTAAATGCATTAGATGGAAGTGTTAAAGGATTAAAGGTAGGAGTACCTAAGGAGTTCTTTGGAAAAGGCTTAAATGGAGAAATAAAAGCTTCTCTGGAAAAGGTTATGGAAAAGCTTAAAGAAATGGGTGCAATCGTTGAAGAAACTACTATGCCTATAACAGAAGAGGGACTTTCTTCTTATTATATAATATCTTCAGCAGAAGCTAGCTCAAACTTAGACAGATATGATGGAATAAGATATGGATACAGAGCAAAGGATTATGAATCTGTTGATGATTTAATGGCACAAACAAGAACGGAAGGTTTTGGAAAAGAAGTTAAGAGAAGAATTATGCTTGGAACATATGCATTATCTTCTGGTTACTATGATGCTTATTATAATAGAGCTCAAAAGCTTAGAAAAGAAATAAGAAGACAGTTTAAAGAAACTCTTGAAAAATATGATTTGATATTAAGTCCGACTTCACCTGTGCTTCCATTCTTAAGTGGAGAAAAGAGTGAAAATCCTATGGAAATGTATCTTGCAGATATATACACTGTAAATATCAATTTGGCTGGAGTTCCAGCGTTATCTCTTCCTTGTGGATTTAGCAAAGAAGGGCTTCCAATAGGAATTCAAATTATAGGACCTCATTTTGGAGAAAAGAAAATATTAAAAGCTGCTTATGCACTTGAAAAAGAACTAAAAGTAGAGACTTTAGCTATAAAGTAAGCAGAAGGGAGTAAATATTATGAGTTATGAAACAACAATTGGTTTGGAAATACACGCTGAGTTAAATACAAAGACAAAAATATTTTGCAACTGTTCTACTAAGTTTGGCTCTGAACCAAACAGTAATACATGTCCAGTATGTTTAGGATTACCAGGAACATTACCTGTTTTAAATGAAGAGGTAGTTAACTTAGCTATAAAGGCAGGTAAGGTTTTAAACTGTAAAATAAATAAATTAAATAAAATGGATAGAAAAAATTATTTTTATCCAGACCTTACAAAAGCTTACCAAATTTCTCAGTTCGATTTACCAATCTGCAGCGGAGGATATGTTGAGTTTGAGCTTGATGGAGTTAAAAAGAAAGTAAGATTAAATAGAATACACATAGAAGAAGATCCAGCAAAACTTGTTCATTTGGAAGATGAACCATTCTCTTTAATAGATTATAACCGTGCAGGAGTACCACTAGCAGAAATAGTTACGGAGCCAGATATCCACTCACCAGCGGAAGCAGTAGCTTTTCTTAAGACTTTAAAATCCTTACTAGAATATGCAGAAGTTTCAGACTGTAGAATGGATCAAGGATCTATGAGATGTGATGCTAACATTTCTATGAAACCAGTAGGACAGGAAGCATTAAATACTAAAGTAGAAATTAAGAATATAAACTCCTTTAAAGAAGTTCAAAAAGCATTAGAGAAGGAACAGAAAAGACAACAAGAGCTTTATAATTTTGGAGAAGGGGATAAAATAAAGCAGGAGACTAGAAGATGGGATAGTGGAAAGGGAAGAACTATTCCTATGAGATCTAAGGAAGATGCTGATGATTACAGATACTTCCCAGATCCAGATTTGGTTCCTATAGTTTTAGAAGATAGTCAAATAGATAGAATAGAAGATACTATTCCAGAATTACCACCGGAGAAGAAAAAGAGATTTGCAGAACAGTTTAAGCTTACAGAAAAAGAAGTGGATATTTTGGTTTCAGATAAAGCTTTAAGTCATTTTTATGAAGATGTTGTAAATTTAGGAGGAGATCCTAAATTTACTGCAAACTGGATTTTAGGAGATGTGCTTAGAGTATTAAAGGAAAAAGAAATAGAAGCTAGTGATATGACATTAAAACCGGAAATGCTTTGCAAGCTTATAAAGCTCATAGGAGAAGGAAAAATAAGTACAACAGCAGGAAAAGAAGTATTTATTGAAATGTTTGAAAGTGGAAAAGATCCAGAAGAAGTAGTAAAGGAAAAAGGACTTGCGCAAATAAGTTCATCTGATGTATTAGAAAAAATAGTAGGTGAAGTCTTAGCTGCAAATCCTAAATCTATAGAAGACTATAAAAATGGAAAACTTCAGGCTGCTGGATTCTTAATGGGGCAGGTAATGAAGGCTAGTAAAGGTCAGGCAAACCCAGCAGTAGCTAAGGAACTTATAGCAGCAAAATTAAAAGAGTTCTAATATATATAATAAATTAAAATTTATAATAAGAGGCTGTTATACCATATAGATAACCACACCAGGAAGTAGACTTATACGCAGAAATGTGTTTCCAAAGCTGTAAGCACATATAAAAACTTTTTATAGTGCAGAAGCTTGGAAACACATTCCGAAGTGTAAGTCTACTTTCGGCTGTAGATATCTATAAGTGTGACAGGCCTCTTTTATGTTTTCTAATCTTATTAACTATAATTTAGCTTGACTTAATGCATCTTGAACTGCTTCAATAATTCCTCTACTACTAAAGGTAGCTCCTGATACTGTGTCTACTGAAGTGGATTGAGCTGAAATTATTTCATCTGGTATTATATTTTCAACTCGTTGGTAAAATCTTGGTGTATCTTCATTTGATACTGTTTCAATGCCAGTAATTTTGCCATTTTTAATTGTAACTGCAATTTTAGTTGTACCACCTCTAAAACCGGTACCTGTTCCTGTGTAAGTTCCATCCTTATAATTATGTGAAGTAGCTGAGGTATTATTTGTAGTATTAGTATTTGAATTTTCGCTTGATACAGTACTGCTTACAGCTATATTAGTAGATGAGGCTAAACCACTTTTTAGCAATACTGTTCCTGCCAAGTTGTTAGCAGCATAAATTCCTGTAAATGCAGCTATTGCAACTGAACTTGCTAGTGATGGATTAATATTTTCACCAAGTACATTTGCTTGGGTATTTTTTCTAGGGCATGTTTCAACACACTTCATACAATTGATACAATCTCCACCACATACACTGTTAACCTTATAAAGTGGCAATCCCATTGAACAGTTGTTTGTACATAATTTACATTTACCGCATTTGTCATTAGGCTTTTTAATTTTAAATATGCTTATTTTTGAAAATAACGTAAATACAGCACCTAAGGGACACAAATATCTACAGAAAAATCTTTCAACAAAGAAAGCTCCTATTGATATTAAAACTAAAAGTATGAGCCCAATAGTATAGTTTGATATTACTTGAGATAAGTCAGTTATCTGTGCAAAAGCATCCCAAGGACTGGCACTTTGAAAAATTTGGTTTCCCATTGTCCAGGCAAGGACTACAATTAGTAATAGAATTATATATTTTACATATTTAAGTACAGCATCTATTTCTTTATTTACTTTAAAATTAATTTTAAAAACATTTTTAGAAACTAAGTGGAGTAAATCATTAAATGCTCCAAAAGCGCAAATCCAGCCGCAGAAAAATCTACCAAATACAATAGTTATAAGAATAACTGTTGTGAACTCAACTAAAGTAGGAAAGGCTTGAATAAAGTGAAAGTTACCTTTAATAATCATTTCATATATCTTTTTTAATTCATCTAAGGCTAATATAAATAGTCCTGGTGATATAAATAATGAAATTATTTGTATAATGTGTCTAAATATTTGTATTTTCTTTATCTTCTTTTCCATTTTTATAGCTCCTTTTATGCAAAATATTAGTTATAAACATACTCGTTATTAGTAAGTATAAAATTATTTCTCATACCTGATGTAACATGAATTTCTTTATTATTGTTTATAAATATTGCATCTACTCCTTTTATTGATTCTATTAAATCAATGGCTTTAGGAAGTCCCATAATGTAGATGCCGGTAGATAGCCCATCTCCATCAATAGAGTAATCAGATATTATTGTGGCACTTAAGATGTCACTCTCAGAAGGATAGCCAGTACTTGGATTTATTATATGATGAAATATTTTATCATCCTGGATAAAATATCTCTCATAACCTCCAGAAGTAACAACAGACTTATTAATAATATTTATAATTCCAACAAATTGTCCACGAGATTTTAAAGGATCTTGAATTCCAATACGCCAAGGTAATCCATTTACATTCTTACCAAGAGCAAAGATATTTCCACCAAGATCAATGATGGCATTTTTAATGTTATGCTTTACTAAAATATTCTTAGCTTCATCAGCGGCAAATCCTTTAGCAATACCTCCAAGATCAATTTGCTGTTCTTTATTCCTTAAAAATACAGACTTGGTATCTTCGTGTAAAACTATATCTTTATAATTTACGAGTTTAATCTTTTTGGTAAGTTCATTGCTTTCAGGGATTTGTGAATTGTCTTTACCAATACCCCATAATTCAACTAGAGGCCTTATCGTTATGTCAAAGGCTCCTCCAGAAATGGAGCAATATTCCACTGCTTTTTTGATTAAAAAATAAGTATCCTTGCTAACTACTTGAGATTCTTCTCCAGCTGATGTATTTATCTTTGAGACTTCACTATAACCTTTAAACACCGACATTTTATTATCTATTTCATTAAGTTTATCAATTACTTCTTCAATAGCTTTTTCAGCTTTTGAACCATATGCCTTTAATTGAACTATAGTACCAAGAGAATAAGAGTCTCTAACAATAGAATAGTTCTTATTATCGCTAGTAATAAATATTGAGATTAAAATAATAGACAGTAGTGCTATCATTGCAAATAATACAGCTTTAATTGTAAATAACATAATGAATGCTCACCTCCACAGAAAATATGATTTAACAATTAGTTACTGTAACAATTTATATTTTATATGACTAACCTTAATATTACTTTAGAATTAGCTGAGAGTTTACTGAGAAAAATGTAAATAAATTATAACCATACTCTATTTTAATTTATAAAATGTGTGATAATATGAGTATATATAAATGGCGAGGAAAACCAAGGAATAGGAATATAGATGTGTATTGATAGGACATAATAATCATATCAAAGGTTAAAGCTGACGTTTGTTAAGGAAGGGAGTCTTTAATTAAAAATGTTAACAAATAATATAAATGAAAATAGTCAAGAGGAAATTATATATAATAGAAGATGGATAATTTTGGTTGTAGTCTTACTTGGAACTCTGATGGCAACATTGGATAGCAGTATAGTAAATGTAGCACTCCCTTATATGGCATCGGAACTCTCTGTTGGACTAGATACTATACAGTGGGTCGTAACTAGCTACTTAATCGTTATATCTGCTTTTGTACTGATTTTTGGAAGAATTGCAGATATTATAGGAAAAAGTTTAGTATATCAATACGGGTTTTTATTATTTACCTTTGGATCATTATTATGTGGAATATCAAAGACTGTAGGATTTTTAGTTATTTCTAGAATTATTCAAGCTGTTGGTGCAGCTATGACTATGTCATCAAATCAAGGAATAATTGCAGCTACATTTCCTCAAAATGAAAGAGGAAGAGCCTTAGGACTTTCGGCTACTACAGTTGCTGTAGGTACAATGCTTGGGCCTCCTATAGGTGGAATTATGGTAGAACTGTTTAGTTGGCAATCTATATTTCTAATTAATATTCCAATTGGTATATTAGGGTATTTAGCAGGGAGAAAAGTATTACCAAGAGAAGAAAAAAGGTTGGGAGATACTAGTTTCGATATGAAAGGAGCAGTAGTATTTATAATTTTTATAGTGTCTCTGTTCTGGGCAATGTTAAGTGGTGAAAAATTAGGCTGGAGCAATCATTTAATTTTCTCTAGTGCAGCAATAAGTTTAATTTCTATGGTTTTGTTCTATTTTATAGAAAAGAATACAACTCGACCTATGTTAGAATTTAGTATGTTTGAGAATAAACTCTTTGACTTAAGCATATTTTGCGCATTTGTTTCTTTCGTAGCAATATTTTGTAATAATATAATCCAACCTTTTTATCTTGAGTATATTATGAACATCAACCCAGCAAAAGCGGGAATGCTTATGATGATTTTTCCAATAAGTGCAGGTTCTATAGCTCCTGTGAGTGGATATCTTTCAGATAAAATAGGAAGTGAAATTCTTACTATTTTGGGTCTGTTTTTTACAACTACAGGTCTTATATTAGTAGGATTTTTAAATACAAACTCCACATATTTTGATATAGTAATTAGAGTTGCGATATTAGGCTTAGGTAATGGATTATTTCAGTCACCTAACAATGCAATTGTAATGTCGCTTGTACCACGTGATAAACTAGGAATAGCAGGTAGCATTAATGCGTTAGTAAGAAATATGGGAATGGTCTTTGGAATAGCTTTTTCCGTAGCTTTGCTTTACAACAGAATGAGTGCTAAGATAGGATATAGAGTGACCAGCTTCGTAACTGGAAGACATGATGTATTCATATATGCTATGCGTGTAGTGTATATGGCTGCAGCCTCAATTTGTGCTGTCGGCATGATTCTAACTGTTGTTAGAATGATTAAGAGATCTAGAGTTAATGACTAACCATGGACAACACTTAATTTATACTATGAGAATTGTCGGTAATAATCGGAAGATGAAAACATATTTCTAGAGGACAAAGGACAGTGAAGGTAAGTTTTCTTCCTTACGTCAGAAATCTAATTTATTTTTTTAGGCTTGTTTTGTGAGTGTAAAACATCGCTTATTCAAATATTCAGAAAGTAGAAGTTTCTTTTAAATTAAAGATTTTTCGTAGTGCAGCGGAGAAAAATCCTCCTTCACTGTCCTATGTCCTCTAAAAAATATTTAATTTGTGTTAACTGTTACCAATAAATATTTTTTATAAGTTAAATATCTGGTTTGGGTATTTATAACAACTAACTTCAGAAACAAATTTATACAATTTACATATAAACAGCAGACATGAAAATAGCGAATTTATATACTTATTTAATAGAAATAACTTCTCCATTTGTTATTTCCACCAAGACCTTTGGTGTAAGTTTGAAAACAGCATTTGGGGTTCCAGCAGCTGCCCAGATTTCTTCATATTGCATTAAGTCATTATCAATTAATGTAGCAATAGGATTTTTATGTCCAATTGGTGGAATACCGCCTATTGCGAATCCTGTATGTTCCAATACAAAGTCTGCATTTGCTTTTTCTAATTTTTCACCTATATGTTCCTTAATCGATTTTTCATTAACTCTGTTGGTGCCACTTGCTATAATCAATATGGGCCTTTTAGAAGTTTTGCCTTTAAAAATTAATGACTTAGCTATTTGGCTAACTGTACAGCCTATAGTATTAGCTGCTTCTTGTGCAGTACGAGTAGAATCAGATAACTCCATTACGTCAAGCTCAAGTCCAAACTTATTGAGTGCAATTTGAACCTTTTCTGCGCTCTTTTTTAAATTAGATGACATAAAAATACCTCCTTAGCTTTAGCTACTATTTTTTATTAGAATATTGTAGTAAATATATAAATATTGCTGTATAATATATTATACACTTAGTCATTATAACATACAATAGGTGGAGGAAATTATATGAAAGATTTTAGTTTAATAATAGGAAAAAATTTGAATAATATAAGAAAACAAAAGAATTTAAGTCTGGATAAGGTTAGTGAACTTACTGGAGTGAGCAAAGGTATGTTAGCGCAAATAGAAAAAGGGGTTTCAAATCCAACTGTAACTACCTTATGGAAAATTGCTACAGGTTTAAATGTTTCCTTTTCTTATTTTATGGAAGAAGAGGATAAAGAAATTATGTACATTTGTCATGAGGATGTTAAACCAATAATAGAGAATGATAAAAAAATGAAAGTATATCCACTTTTCTCTTATGACAGTACAAGAAGGTTTGAAGTGTTCTCTATTGAACTAGAGCCGGGGTGTAACCATCAATCATCCCCACATAATGAAGGTACTGAAGAGTACATCATTGTTACAAAGGGGCAAATGGATGTAGCGATAGGAGAAACAACATACAACTTATCTTGTGGAGATGCAATAAGATATTTTGCAAATAAATCTCATTGTTATAGAAATGTGACAGATGATATAGTGAATTTTCAACATATAATTTATTATTTTAAATAGATTACTTTAATTCAGAATTGATTAAGACAGATGAGGGAATAAAATAAAAGTAGACTTATCCTTTGGATGAGTCTACTTTATTACTTATAAGCAAATATTAATGATTAGGTTCAAAGCTGTATTTTTTAAATATATCTTTAGCTTCATCTGAATTTAGGTATTCTAAAAACTTTTTAGCTTCTTCTTTATTTTTGCTAGAGGATAAAACAGCTTCTGGATATACTATAGGGCTATGTAAGCTTTCATCAAAGGTTTGAGCTATAAAACAATTTTTTAAGTTTACAGTATCAGACTTGTAAACTATACCTGCGGCAGCCTCACCTTTTTCTACATAAGTAGCAACTTGAGTTACATCTTTTCCGTATACTATTTTTGGATTAATTTTATCCCAAATGTTTAATTTAGTAAGAGAATCCTTAGCATATTGTCCTGCAGGAACAGAAGCAGGTTCTCCCACAGCTATTTTCACATTATTATTTAATACATCATTAATTGTTTTAATTTTGTCTTTAGAATCATTGGAAACTATTAAAACAAGTTGATTCTTTAATAAATCATTTTTAGTATCTTTATCTATTAAATTTTTACTAACTAAGTCATTCATTTGTTTTGCACCTGCTGAAATGAAAACATCAACAGAGGCACCTTGTTCAATTTGTTTTTGTAGTGTTCCAGAAGAAGCAAAATTATAGGTTAACTTTGTACCATTTTTTTGTTCATACTTAGATTTAATTTCGGTTAAAGCATCTTTTAAGCTAGCAGCTGCGGAAATAGTAATGTTTTTTTCAGTAGTTTTTGTGTTTTCGGCTGGTTTTTGTCCACAACTTGTAAAAGAAAATAATGTAAAAACTGCTAAAGCTGAAATTAGAATTTTTTTCAATGTAAATTCCCCCTTAAATTAATAATTTTTAAGATTTAAAAATTTAACTTGATTATAGAATTTTATAAGTATTCAATAGAAAACTATCTCATGTGTATGAGTGTATTTCTAAAAGTGGTTGAAGATATTATTCGGCATACTAAGAGTTAATGGTATCTTCAGAAGAACAAATTAAGCCCTAGAAACAGAATTTTTTATTTACATAATAAAATTATTCAATGGAGTGTCTGAATTTAAAATACTACCAGACTGTATATTTATTATTCTATCTCCTAATAGTCGAGCTTCTTCTGGATTATGAGTAACTAATATAATATCGATTTTCCATAGCTTTTTTAGCTGAAGAAACTCTTTATATACTATATTTTTTGTATTTACATCTAACGCTGAAAAAGGTTCGTCTAAAAGCAAAATATCAGGTTTTATTGCCAAAGCTCTTGCTAGGGCTACACGCTGTTTTTCACCGCCAGATATTTGGTTAGGGTATCTATCGCCAAGATGACAAATTTTAAATACATTCATAAGATAGTCGACATAGTCTGAATCTTTTAATTTTTTACATTTAATTCCAAAGAAGATATTTTCTTTTATATTCATATTAGGAAATAAAGCATAGTTTTGAAACACATACCCTACATTTCTGTCTTTAATTTTTATATCTATATTATTTTCAGATGAAAATATAGATTTATTATTTATCATTATATCACCTTTATCTGGTGACTTTATTCCAGATATGCAATCTAAAATTGTTGTCTTACCCGAACCAGAGGGACCCTGAATAACAAGGGTTTCCTTATCAATCGAAAAATCAATACTTAAATTAAAATAATGCATTTTTTTAAATATTTTAATATCAACCATTTTTTTCCCCCTAGCTAATTATCATTTTGTTTCTTCATCCACATATTTAAACTATAGATCAGAGTAAAACTAAATACTAATACAATAGCAAAAAGTATATTTGCGGTTTTATTATCTCCACCTTCTACTGCAAAATATATGGCTAATGGAATAGTTTGAGTTTTACCAGGAATATTACCAGCTATCATAAGAGTGGCCCCAAATTCTCCTAAAGCTCTTGCAAAAGAAAGAACTATTCCACTTAATACTCCAGGCCAAGAAAGTGGGAGAGTAATTCTAAAAAAAATTCTTATTTCACTAGCACCTAGTGTCCTTGCTGTGTTTTCATAAGTTTTATCAATATTAAGAAATGCAGCTTTGCAACTTTGATACATTAAAGGTAGTGAAACTATGAATGAAGCAATACAGGCAGCTCCGAGAGTAAATATCAAACTAATGTCAAAAAATTTATATAGGAAACCACCTAAAAAGCTACGTTTACCCAATAAAATTAACAGGCCATATCCTGTTACAGAAGGTGGAAGCACCATTGGCAAAATTATCATGGCTTCTAATATATTTTTGCCTTTAAAATTATATTTTGTAATGAATCTTGCTAAGGCAATTCCAATTATTAATGTAAAAATTGTAGAAATAAATGAAACTTTTAAAGATATAATTATAGGGCTTAATATCATGTAAATTACCTACTTCTGTATAAATTTGTTTTTAACACAATATAAGACAAGCTTATACGTTTAGTTTAACTTAATATATATCTTGTGTAAATAATACCTTAATTATAAAAAACGTTCAAAAAATGCTCGGTGTTCAAAAATGAAACAATAACTTGAATAAGTTCAGTCTTATGATTGAGTTAATTATTAGAATTAAAAAAATAGAAACATACTGCGTATAGTATGGGTAGAATAATCAGAAAAGGTTCTAGTAAATAGAACTTTGTTATCAGAAGGTAAATCCAGAGTAAGTTAAAGAAAATACAAGGAGAGAGTAAGATATTTAAGATATAAATTTTCTATAGAGAATAAAACAAGAAAGACAAGTTTTATTCTCTATAGAAAACTAATATCTTTATTCTGCCATATCCTTCAATTTTATTGCCAGTGAAGTTAAGTTGTGTAATGCAGCGTCCATTTGTTGAATTTTTGATAACTGATCTTTGAAGGTATCTGTGGTTGAATTAATGCTTTCATCAATACTATTCACCGAAGTTTCGATTTTAGTAAGAGTATTATTTATTTCGTTGATAGATTTACTACTAGAATTAGAAAGCTTTCGTATTTCATTTGCTACCACAGAGAAACCTCGACCATGTTCACCTGCCCTAGACGCTTCGATTGCAGCATTTAATCCCAAAAGGTTTGTTTGAGATGCTACATTTCTTACAAAGCTTAATACCTCATCTGTATTTTTAGCATTGTTTGCAGCCTCGCGAACTTCAGATAATATTTTATCATTTGAGTCCACAGCTTTTTCAATTCCAGAAGAAATTAATGAAGATATTTTAGCTATTTCCTCTAAGGAGTCAGACAAAGTTTTAGATAAACTTAATATTTCGTGATATCTCTTCAGATTCTTTACCAGAACAATACTACCTATAATTTTTTCCTTTTCATCTTTAACAGGAATGCCTACAGCTTTAATTTCCACTCCAAAAACTTCTTTTGGAACATTTAGAGTAACTGGTTTTCTAGCTTTAATACATTCATAAGCAGCACCACCAGGTCTTAGTATATCACCAGATTTTGCATTCATATTTATATTTTTGCTGTTTACTACCTTAATAAAACGGTCAGTTGTTGACATAGTAAAAGCTATTTCATCTTCAAAAAAGTATTGCATATAAGGCATTAATTCATTAAAGGCCTGTTGTAGCTTGTTTTCAATTAAAAGATTGTCCATCTTTATCCTCCTAATATGTTAAAAATTATAATTAAAATAATAAATTTTATAGAACTAAACATATGTATTGTATAATTATATAATATCATAATATTGATGATATTTTAAAAAATAATTTAAAAATATGGTAACAATTATTACTAATCATAAATATACTATAACTATAAAAAGCTTATGAAGAAATTATATTAAGTATAATACTTAAGAGAAAGTTATATTAAATTTTATACTAAAAGAAGATAAGGAGGGTTCTTTATGGGACACAGACATGGAGGATGTTGCGATATATTCAGAGGATGTGGATGCGGCGGATTCGGAGGAAATAGTATAATTTGGATAATAATATTATTATGCTTCTGTGGAGGCGGAAGAGGAAGAGGCTGCTAAAATATATTAAATATAAATATTTGGGAAACGAAAAATTCGTTTCCCTTTCTGAGTTTGTAAAATTAATATTCATCACATAAATTATGGACTTGAGCTATTGTGTTAACTACGGAAAAAATTATAATTGAGGCAAGATTGGCTGTAGTATTATCTTGATCAAATCTTGGGGAAACTTCAGCTATATCGAAGCTTATTACTTTGTTAGATCTCATAATGTATTTCAAAAATTTCAACACACTTTCGGGATCTAAACCTAAAGGTTGTGCAGCACTTACACCAGGTGCAAAGGAGGATGAAAATACATCAGAACATATGGTTATATAAATACGATCTTGAAGTTTTATGAATCTTTCTAATTTTTCTAAGGTGTCCCAGCTGTCATGGTCTACTATGTCTTTTGCTAAAACATAATCAACACCAAGTTTATTTGCAGTTTTAAATAAATCAACTGTGTTACAGTGCTTTTGAACTCCAAGGCATAAATAAGAATATTTTAAATCGCGATTCTTACATATATCAGATATTTGTCTAAACATTGTTCCTGAACTTCCTCCATTTGGATAAGGCCTGAGATCAAAATGTGCATCAAAATTTATTATACCAATATTAGGTCTAGAGGTATTTTGAGACAAATGATTTAGGACACCATTATAATTTCCCAAAGTAGTTTCATGGCCTCCTCCTAAAATTATTGGGAAAAGCTTTAGATTCAATATCTTTTTAACTGCCTTTGAGAGCAAAGCTTGAGCTTCTTCTAGAGTTATATTTTCACAATATATGTTTCCAGCATCAAAAAGCTCAACTTCTTTTGTGAAAACACATGGCAAATTAGATAACTCTTTTCTGATGCCTTGCGGACCATTAGCAGCTCCAATTCTGCCTCTATTACGTTTTACACCTTCATCACAGCAGAATCCAATAAAAGCAAAACCGAGTTTTACATTAGCAAGATGGGGATTATTTTCTCTTAAATCGAGAGGTTTTACCCATTGATGCCATCTGAAAGCGTCAAAATTACTTTCACTATCAGTTCTTCCCTGCCAAAGAGATTTATCCATAGGCTTATAGTTTGTGTTAAACATTTTGTCCTCCTAAATTAACTTTGAGACTTAAAACTTAATACATAGTTTGTCCCTTCGTACTTTATTGTAATTATATCAAAAATAGTTTAGCTTTTGAATATATCTTTTTTCCATGAGTTATAGAATGGAAGCAGTCTATTAAACAAGAAATCCAGTACGTCAAGAGAATTGTGATCTTGTGCGGAAGCTTGTGTTTCTTTAAGCACATCTAATTCTAATTGTAAAGTACCCATTAAATATTTGAATTCTAAAAAATTTATATTTATTATAATTGGATCATTATAAGAGCTATTTGTTAAAAAGTAAATTATATCCTGTAATTTGTCATTAAAATCTTTTAAGTAAGTAAGCTTCTCAAAATCATCCTCAGTAGCAGTTATAAGCTTTTCATTAATTAGTATTTGTTTATAAACACAATTAAGAATCATGTCAATTTCATCCAAATTAATTTCTAGTTCTTTTCTAATATACATTAAATCATTTTCAGGAAAAATATCTATAGAAAAACTTTGAGTATGTAAATTTTCTGTATTAATTTTTTTGCTGAATTTTTTAAATTCAATTATCTTGCCCATAAGTTTACTCCTTATTATTTAATATTATATATCAATATAGACTTTATATTTTATATAGTAGTATGTGTTTCTTACATTAAATTATAACATATATTCAAGTTTAATATTTAAACATAGTTTGTTATTTGTGTTTAAATATTAAACGAAAGAGTAAATTTATTTATCTGATAGGTCTTCGCTTAAAAATAACTTATTCTATTAAATAAGGAATTCTATAGTGAATTTTTGCTTATTAATAAATATGAACTTGATATTGGCATAGATATTGCTATATGTAAAAGTGGAATAATTTTAATTATACAGGGTGATTAGAGATGATTACACCAATACATTGTTTTAGTACACTTATAACGCTTCTTATAGTATCTTATTTAGGGTTTGTTTCTAGTAAAAATGTAAAATCATCAAAAGATTTTGCAGTGGGAAATAGACAGTTAAGTAAAGAAAAAGTGGCAGGAAGTCTTATAGCTACTATTGTAGGAGGGGCTTCTACTATAGGAACCTCAGAACTGGCATTTCAACAGGGAGTTAATGCTATGTGGTTTACCTTAGGCTCCAGTATTGCTTGCATATTTCTTGGAGCCTTATTAGCAGGACCTTTAAGACGAGCGGAAGTTGACACTATTCCGCAATTTTTAAGTAGAAGCTACGGAGTTTATGCAGGTTTTGCCGCTAGTATATTTACATCTATCGCAATATTTATTCACATTACAGGACAGGTACTTTCCTCCACAGCCATACTTACATCTATGTTTCATGTAACAGTGAATATAGCAGTTGTTATAACAATGGTACTTATTATATCCTATATATTCTTTGGAGGTTTTTTAGGAACAAGCATAATAGGTATTGCAAAAACTCTTTTATTATATTTGACCTTAGCGATTTCAGGAGTGATTACTTATAAATGCTTTCACGGGATACAAGGCTTTACTGCTGCATTTCCGCGGGAACCTTGGTTTGATTTGTTTAGTGGGGGAATAAGTGAAGGTTTGGCTATGGGCTTTTCCTTAGTGGTAGGTGTTGCATCAACACAAACTTATTTGCAGGCACTATTTGCTGGAAAGGATGAAAGGGAGTCAAGAAATGGCGCGTTTTTATCTGCACTATTGATTCCACCTATAGGTCTAATAAGCACTTTTATTGGAATGTATATGAAAACCTCAAATCCTAGTTTAACACCTAGTCAAGCATTGCCAACTTTTATATTAACTTATCTTAATCCGTGGATTGGAGGTATTGCTATAGCAGCACTTATTGTATCCGTTATTGGAACAGGAGCAGGGTTAACTCTTGGTATAAGTACTATGATTAATCGAGATATATATCTTAGATTTATAAATCCAAAGGCTGATGATAAAAAACAATTAATGGTTTTAAGGTTATCTGTATTTGCTCTTTGTGCTGTAGCTATGCTTATGGTATTTACAAATCTTAATACCTTAATATTAAAATGGAGTTTTTTATCTATGGCTCTTAGAGGAACTACAATATTCTTTCCACTAATAGCAGCTATTTATTATAAAGACAAGATTAATAAAATGGCAGGTTTAGTGTCGATTATCGCTGCACCTGTAGCTGCAATTATATGGGAATTATTTGGCGTAAAAACCATAGATCCTTTGTATATAGGATTAGCTACCAGCATAATTTTCCTTTTACTACTTTCTATAATTCCACAAGAGGCTGCTGTAAAAAAGGGGGAGGTAAGATGATGAAGAAAATATTTATTAATCGGAATTTATGTAAAAAATGCGGTATATGTATAGAGTTTTGCCCATCAAAGATATTTACTGAAAAAGTTGATAAAACTCCAATGCCTGAGTATGAAGAAAAGTGTATAGGTTGTAAGCTTTGTGAGCTAAGGTGTCCAGATTTTGCAATTAAGGTGGAGGTGAAAGAAAATGAGCTTAAATAATGTAACAAAATTTGTTCAAGGAAATGAAGCCATTGTAGAAGGTGCCATAGCAGCAGGTGCTAGATTTTATGCTGGTTATCCTATAACTCCATCTACAGAGATAGCAGAATGTGCATCTATACGACTACCTCAGGAAGAGGGCATATATATACAGATGGAGGATGAGCTTGGAAGTATTGCAGCTGTAATTGGTGCCTCATTATCTGGAAAAAAGTCCTTTACTGCGACGAGTGGTCCAGGACTTTCACTTATGGCTGAAAATTTAGGTGTAGCAATTATGGGAGAAGTACCTTGCGTTCTAGTAGATGTTCAACGATCAGGTCCTAGTACTGGTTTGGCTACAAAACCTGCTCAAGGTGATGTAATGCAAAGTAGATGGGGAACACATGGAGATCATGGGATAATAGTTTTGTCACCTTCCTCTGTGCAGGATTGTTTTGATATTACTATTGAGGCCTTTAACTTAGCGGAAAGATATAGAACTCCAGTTATTATTTTAGCAGATGCAATAATAGGACATTTAAAGGAAAAAGCTGTTTTTAGAGAATTGGAAGCTTGTGAAATAGTAAACCGTAAAAAACCAGAAGGGAGTATTAAAGACTATAAACCTTTTGATTTTGGAGAAGATGACGTTGCACCTTTAGCTAATTATGGTAGTGAATATATACTTAGAATTTCAGGATCCACCCATGATGAAAAAGGTTTTCCAAACAGTAGTCCTGCTAATGCTGACAAGTTTATAAGACATTATACTGATAAAATAGAAAAAAATAAAAAGAATATCATAATTACCAGAAAATATAATTTAGAAGATGCAGAATATATAATAATAGCCTTTGGTGCTTCTGCAAGATCTGCACTTGAAGCTGTGGAAATAGCAAGGAATAAAGGAATGAAGGTAGGGTTGTTGCAGCTTATTACAATATGGCCTTTTGCAAAGGAGGAAGTCTTAGAGATATGCTGCAGGGCAAAAGCAGTCATTGTTCCTGAGATGAACTTAGGACAAATTATAGGAGAAGTTAAAAAGGAAAATAGGTTTGGAATTCCAATTGTAGGTGTAAATAAAGTTAACAGTGAAATGATTACTCCTTATGAGATACTAGAGAAAATAGAGGAGGTAGCAAAATGTCTATAATGAACTATGATGACTATTTGGTTAAAGAAAAATTTCCACTATTTTGGTGTGCTGGTTGCGGCAATGGAAATGTACTAGGCGCATTAGTTCGATCCTTTGCCAAGCTGCAGCTTGATAAAAACAAAACTGTAGTTGTAACTGGTATAGGCTGTTGGGGCAAGGCAGATGATTATATATCAACGAATACATTTCATGGAACTCATGGTAGGGCTCTTGGATTTGCTACAGGTATTAAGCTAGCTAACCCTGATTTGAAGGTAGTAGTGCTTATGGGAGATGGTGATGGTGCAACTATAGGAGGTAATCATCTTATACATGCGGCTAGGAGAAATGTGGATTTGACAGTTGTATTAGTTAACAATTTAAACTATGGAATGACTGGTGGGCAATATTCAGGAACTACACCAGAGGAGAGCTATACGGCAACCTCAATATATGGTCATGTAGAAGATGGCTTCGACTTATGTAGGCTTGTTGAAAGTGCTGGAGCACCTTATGTTGCGAGAAGTACAGTCTATAACATTGTAGAACTTCAGAATCTAATTACTGAGGCTTTGCAGAAAAAGGGATTTTCCTTTGTAGAGGCCATTTCTCCCTGCACAACCCATTACGGAAAATTAAACGGTAAAAAGACAGCTCCTGCTATGCTGAAGTGGATAAAAGAAAGTTCTTTAACTATAAAGCAAGCTGAAAAATTGAATTATGAAGAAAAAAAAGACAAGTTTATTTTAGGAAAGTTTGTTGATATAGATAAAGCTGATTACAGTACTAAATATAAAAAAGTAATAGAAGTAGCTAAAAGTAGGTAAAGGAGGCAGGGTTTTATGGGACATAGATATGAAATAATATTAAGCGGTGTGGGAGGTCAAGGATTGATTACTTCTGGTTCTATACTGGGTCAGGCGGCAGTAATACATGAAAATATGAATGCTAGCTTGACTTCTTCCTATGGAGTGGAGACTAGAGGAACTTTTACAAAATCTGATGTAATAATAAGTGAAGATCAGATTTATTATCCAGAAGTTTTAAAGGCTGATATAATATTGACTCTTGCTCCTGTTGCATATAATAAGTACGTTTCCACTTTAAATAAAGATACTATACTAATATATGATAGCAGTTTAGTGTCAGAGATCAAGAAGCCTCAGGGAAAGCAATATGGTTATCCTATTACTGAGCTTGCACTAGAGCTGGGTAGTGAAAAGGTTACTAATATCATTGCTATTGGGATAATTGTAAGGAAAACTGGAGTGTTAAAAAGGAAATCTGTTATTGAAGTGCTTAAAGATAAATTTTCTAAAAAAGAAAAAATTCAAAAACTCAATATATTAGCTTTTGAAAAAGGTTTTGAAATGGAATAGAAAGAGGTGGTAAAATGATTGAATCTTTTGAGGAATTAGTAAAGGCTGCTAAAAGGTACGGTCCTAAAACTATTGCAGTAGCGGTATCAGAAGATGAATATATTTTAAAAGCAGTTTATTATGCTTATAAATATGGATTAATTAAGGCAGTACTTGTTGGCAATAAAGCCGCAACATTGAGTATTGCAAAAGATATAAATATAAATATAAATAAGTTTGAAATAGTGGAGGCTGGTGATAAGGTAGAAGCCTGTAGGAAAGCAGTAGAGCTCGTTAGAAACAAAGATGCGTCTATGCTTATGAAAGGACTAGTGGATACTTCTATATTAATGAAGGCTGTATTAAATAAAGAATCAGGACTTATGTCTGGGAATTTGTTAAGTCATGTAGGAGTTTTAAAAGTAAAGGGATATAATAAATTATTCATATTAAGCGATACAGCTGTGAATATAATGCCTACTTTAAAAGACAAGATTAAAATAATAAATAATGCAGTTAAAATAGCCCATTCACTTGGAAATGTAATGCCTAAAGTAGCTGTAGTATGTGCCGTTGAAAAACCAACGGATAAAATGCCAGCAACACTAGATGCAGTTGAACTTACTAAAATGAATGATGAAGGAGAGATAAAGGGATGCATGGTAGGGGGGCCTTTTGCTTTAGATAATGCCATATCTCTTGAAGCAGCTCAGCATAAAGGCATACAGCATCCCGTAGCAGGTAATGCAGATATATTGATTTTACCTAATATTGAGACTGGTAATGTACTTATTAAGTCCATGGAACATTTTGCAAAGGCTGAAAAAGCAGGGATAGTAGTAGGTGCTGCAGCCCCTATTGTATTAACTTCTAGGGCTAGCTCTGATGAATCCAAGTTTAACTCTATAGCACTTGCAGTATTAACCTCTGATTAATTGATAGGAGATGATAAATTTGGATAAGACATATAAAATACTTGTTATAAATCCTGGATCAACCTCTACCAAAATTGCTATTTACAATAATGAAAAAGAAATATTTTTAGACACAGTCAGGCATTCCATAGAGGATTTAGAAGAGTATGAAACCGTATATGGACAGTATGAGTTCAGAAAAAAAGTTATACTAGAAAAATTAAATGAGAGAACTTCTGACTTAAAAGATATAGCTGCTGTTGTTGGACGTGGAGGAAATATGAAGCCCGTTGTAGGTGGAACTTATAGAGTAAATGATCAAATGATAGAGGACTTAAAAGATGGGGTTATGGGACAACACGCGTCAAATTTAGGGGGAATACTTGCAGCAGAAATAGCTACTATGCTTCAGGTACCTGCCTTTGTGGTTGACCCTGTTGTAGTTGACGAATTTCATGATTTATCACGGATTTCTGGAATTCCTGATATTCAAAGAAAATCAAAAGATCATCCATTGAATCAAAAAGCAGCTGGAAGAAAAGCTGCAGAGGAATTAGGAGGAGAATATAATAAATTTAATTTCTTAATAGTTCATCTTGGCGGTGGAATATCTGTAGGAATCCATAAAAAGGGGAGAATTATTGACGTAAATAACAGCCTTGATGGCGATGGACCTTTTTCACCGGAGAGAGGAGGAGGACTTCCTGTTGGATCACTTATTGATCTTTGCTATTCTGGAAAATATACTAAAGAAGAACTGAGAAAGATGATAGTAGGCAGAGGAGGTCTCGTTGGATATTTGGGTACTAATGACACTAGAAAAGTTAGTAGAAGGGCAAAATTGGGAGACAAAAAGGCTGAATTAGTTTATAAAGCTATGGCTTATCAGGTAGCAAAAGAAATAGGAGCTGGGGCAGCTGTATTAAAGGGTGAAGTAGATGCAATAATTTTAACAGGAGGTATTGCCTTTGACGAATTATTCGTTAACTGGATAAGAGAATACGTAGATTTTATAGGTAAGGTAATAGTATATCCTGGTGAGTTTGAAATGCTTGCGTTAGCACAAGGTGTACTTAGAGTATTTAATAAAAAAGAGGACATACAAATATATAAATAGAGGATTTATTAATCGTGCATAGAATAAGGGTTATT